>JACRHA010000093.1 GCA_016234185.1 Nitrospirota bacterium | reverse complement strand
CAATGGGATTTAAGAATAGCTCTGTCCCTAGTCTGAATCTTCTTAGATTTTCTACTACATTAACCTCGCTCATGGTGTCGTGTTCCCCAAAAAAGGATGTCTCATGTTTTCTCAGATAGTTCTTTTATCTTGCCGGTCAATTCTTTTACGCTTTTCTTGAGTAAATATATCTCTTTGTTTATCTCATCTATTTCGGTTTTTGTAGGAAGATTCATTGGTTTCAGGCAATTCTCTTCAAGCATCTCACGATTGTATTTTTGGAACTCCATCAAGTGTGATGTGAATTTTCCAATGTCAGAGGCAAAGTGCCCTGATTTAAAGAATTCCTTGAAGGTCGCGCTGAACGTCTCTATCCAAAGCCTGTAAAAGTCCTTGTATTTCTCCGGTGTGATTTTCCCGCCTATTTCAGCGGATGCTTTTTCATGCATTTTTCGCATGGCCTCCATGAGTACGCCAAGGAGGTTGCTATTGGAGTCTGTCCATGCCGCGTGAAGGTTAACAAAGTTAGAGGCACCCTTCATAAGTTTTTCAGACTTCTCACGTGCCGGACCCATGGCAGGCATTTCTACCAGCCTGCCAAAGGTAGCCTCGTAGGTCTTAAGCCAGAGGTCTATAACTTCCTGAGTCGATTCAAAAGTAGATTTTTCCATGCTTAACCCCTTTGTTGCGACAACATCCTATTTCGTCCACATCTTTAACATATTGGTGTAGGTGTCTCCATATATCTTAGACATGATCTTTACAGGATCCATCATCTCTTTCATCATGCCTACCGCGGGCATATTCTCAAAAAAAGAACTAAATGCCTTCTCATACATCTTTACCCAGAGGGCATAAAATTCTTTTAATGCCTCAGGATCAGTGGTCTGCTTTGACAGCCCCTTCGCCTTTTCAGACATTTTTTCAAGTACCTCAACCCAAGACTTGTATGTGTTCAGATAGGCATCGGTGTTCTGCCCAAAGGCCTCAAGAACATCCTCTGAGGGCTGCATAAAATGCGCATACTTACCATAGGCCTCCTCGTATGTCGCCATCCATATATCATAAAATCCCTTATAGGCTTCAGGGGTGCCCTTTCCGCGTGATATTTCTGCCATTTTACCGGAGAGCTTCATCATATTTTCAATCCAGGGCCCATATAGCTTGGAATATAAATTCTTCCACAATTTTGACATCTGCACGAAGCTCCCTAAATAGATATTCGGTATGCCTGTATATTTTTCAAATACCTCTTTCGTGCTTTCAGTCGCAGGAAGGGAAAGAAGTTCGTCGAATATTTTTCCATACGACTTTATCCACATATCATAACATTCTGTATATTTTAAAGGGTCGGGCTCTCCTTTGAGGATTTCTCTTGTCTTCTGGGAATTCTCCTCTAGCTTGGCAATCCACGACTTATAAACCTTATTCGATTCCTCTGCGCTTGCCAGGAGTTTCTCAAGTGTCTCTTTATTGGATTTGAGCGTTGGGACTGGGTAGAACTTACCAAAGGTATTCTGGTATGTTTTCTGCCATTCATCATAGAACTCCTTATATCTTCCTGGTGCTGCCTTTCCTGGGAGTTCAACCGCCTTTTCAAACATATCTGTTGTGGATTCCATCCAGGGCTTATAGTGCTTTAAATAAGAGTCCTCCCACAATTTTGAAACGGTAGTATAGCTCTCAGCCCATATGCCGTAAATATCTTTTGCCTTTCCATTCTCTTCTCTTTTTGCTCCAGTTGAGGTATTACCCATTGAGGTATTACCAATATTTTTGTCTTTTCTTTCTTCAGTTTTCTTGATCATACTAATGCTCCTTTTTTTATTTAGGTTAATCTGTTGCTTTTGGTTACAAAACTTTATTACTTTAGCCTTATCTGTGACAGTGGCGCAATCCCCCAAAGGGGGTATTCTGTTAATTCTTTGTTAATTTAGACTTCAAAATTCAAGCTACATAGTAGGTATATAGCTTAAAGGTGACTGCCATAAAGCAGACTGATGAAGCTTAAATTAAGCGATTATGGCCAACAAGTTTCTCAACTTGCGATTCTTGCCTTATTACTAGTTTCCCAGAGGGTTTTTTAGAAGGCATGTACATGGATAGGTTTTACTTCGGTGGAAAACCTAATGCAGCCAGGAACTATTTCCAAATCGTTTCTTTGTGTCCTCCTTTCATCCTGTAAGATCTCTTCTAATGATCCACTCTTATTAGAAGTTGCTATATTATACTCAATATTTTTGATATGTCAAGACATTTATGAAGAAATTTTATGTTATAAACCGTTAGAGGATAAAAAATGGGATAAAGGGGACAAAGTAATGGACAAAAGCGGCCATTAAATTCAGAGTAGGAAAATTCTTCTTGAACTTGTATTCGGCCGGCCATATAATAGTGGCACTAAATTAGATTTCTAATAACCCCCTTACCATGGAGGAGATGTGTCCAAGAATGAAGATAAGATCCTTCTAAAATATGAAACAAAGAATATTGATGATTATCTTGCTGTTGGTGGGTTCAATGCCTTAAAAAGGGCCATATCTATGTCTCCTGATGCTATTATCCAGGAGGTGAAGAAGTCAGGCCTGAGGGGAAGAGGAGGCGCCGGGTTTCCGACAGGCGCAAAATGGGATAGCCTCTATAAATATCCTTCAAAGAAGAAGTATCTGTGCTGCAACGCGGCAGAAGGCGAACCCGGAACATTCAAGGATAGATATATAATCAAGAAGAATCCCTATCAGGTGATCGAGGGGATGGCAATTGGCGCTTATGCAATCGGTGCTGCCCGCTCCTATATGGGCATTAAGGTTATTTTTGAGGAAGAGATAAGGCGGCTGGCCGACGCTTTAAAGGAATGCGAGGACAGGGGTTTTATCGGGAAAAACGTGTTTGGAGGAGCCCTGGATATCCCGATTGATATCAAACTCGGACCGGATAACTACCTCTTTGGAGAAGAGACGGCATTTATGAGGGTGCTTGAAGGCGGACCCTGCATGCCTAGGATAAAACCGAGTTTTATTTTAGGCCTTGGCAATGGCCTGAAGATGGAGAGTGAGGATAATGCATATGTTGACGGCATACCTACCCTGGTGAACAACCTTGAGACGTATGCCAATATTCCACATATAATTAATAATGGCGCAGAGTGGTTCAAATCTTTTGGTACAGAAAAGAGCCCGGGGACCATGGTCTTTACCTTAAACGGCGACGTAAAAAGACCCGGGATGTATGAACTGCCCCTGGGGACAACGCTCTCCTGGTTGATCTATGAGATTGGCGGCGGGCCGGTAAACGGATCGGTCAAAGGTGTACTTCCTGGGGGGCCTTCGAATAAGATACTGGCCGCCAATGAACTGGATGTTGCACTGGATTACGACTCCCTTAAAGCGGCAGGCTCAGGCCTCGGATCGGGGTGTGTAATCGTATATGATGAAACTGCATGCATGGTGAAGACGGCCCTCACCTTTTCTATCTTCTTTATGAAGGGCTCCTGCGGTCAGTGCACCATGTGCAACTCAGGCACAAAGAGGCTCACAGACCTGCTCACCTTCATTGAGCACGGAAGGGGAGACGAAAAGGACATAACAGAAATCTGGAGCTGGATACCACAGATGATGAAGAAGGAGGCAGGCCGCTGTTACCTTATAACCGCTGAACCTATTGTTGTCTCCAGTATCATGCAAAAATTCCCCGAGGATTTTATTAAACATATTGAGGAGGGACGATGTCCCTATTCAAGGGAACTCACAAGCTTCAAGATCCTCAGCTTTAATGAGGAGACTAGTGAGTTCTCCCAGGCCATGATATAAAGAGGGATCACCGGGCTTTATTAAGATCATCTAATTAAGCGAGGCCAAAAACTATGCAGACTATAAAAAAAACCACAATTAATATCGGTATTATAGGGGCAGGCAGCGGCGGAACTGAACTGATAAACATCCTACACAGGTATCAGCCGGTAACCATATCCGTTGTCTCCGACAGAGATAAGGATGCCCCCGGTCTCCTCCTTGCCAAGAGACTCAGGATTCCCACAACTACTGATTATAAAAAGATAAAGAAGGGCGATATAGACATACTGATTGATGTCACCGGGGACAGTAATGTGGCTAAGGACATGCTGGAGTTCAGGAGATCCGGGATAGAGGTGATTGGAGGGGCAAGCGCAAAGTTCATATGGCAATTAATTGAAGAGCAGTCGGCAAACAGGGAAGAGATAGAGAGACTCTTATTTGAATATCAGTCCCTCTATGATATCGCACTTAAGCTTACATCGAGTGAGGATCTGGACCGTCTGTGCAACATCATAGTGGAATATGCCACCCTCCTTACCAACACACCTGCAGGGAGCCTCGTCATGTTTGACGAGAAGGCAGGCGAAATGTCTCTTGTCGCATCAAAGGGCTTCAGCAAGGGCTTCCAGAAGCGGATGAGGTGGAAACTGCGGCGTACCGGACTGACAAGTAACATCTTAAACCAGACAAATCCTCTTGTAATCTTTGACGTAAACAGCTATCCCAACTTTGATAATCCTGTTATGATAAAGGAGGGTGTAGCTTCTCTTATGGCTGTCCCGCTTATCAGTGAAGGGAAGATCATGGGTATACTTTATGCAGATGATTTTAAACCGAGAAATTTTACCCCAAGAGAGACCTCTATCCTGGCACTATTATCGAAGATTGCCGCCCTTGTCATTGAGAAGACCAGGCTCTTTGAAAAGGCAAGACTCATGGCCATTACAGACGAGCTGACAGGGCTTTACAACCACAGGCATTTTCTCCAGCAGCTTACCCTTGAGATAGATAGGACAAAAAGATACGAACGTCCTCTTTCATTTCTGATGGTAGATATAGACCACTTTAAACATTACAATGACACCAACGGCCACCTGGCGGGAAACGAGCTCCTCAGGGAATTTGGGCACATCCTCCAGGATTACTGCAGGTCTGCTGATATTGTAGCAAGGTATGGCGGAGAGGAGTTTGCCGTTATAATGCCGGAGACGGATCAGAAGAAGGGGAAAAGCATGGCGGAGAGATTGAGAAAGGTTGTAGAGGGTTATAATTTTGAGGCCAGGGAAAAACAGCCGAATGGAAAGTTAACTATAAGCATTGGGTTTTCATCATATCCCAGCAATGCATCCTCGTCATTTGAACTGATTGAAAAGGCAGACAAGGCCCTCTACAGGGCAAAGGAGGGGGGAAGAAACAGGGTCTGCATCTCAAACGAGAAGCCCCGCTAAGCGAGCAAGGCGAGCGTTGAGGGGGAGGCGACGATCATCTGTTGGGGCCCGTGCGGTGCAGTTGCTCCTCCGATGCCCCCACACCCCGCGCTTGCACCGGCCAAGCCGGATGCTCGCTTCGGCTTTGCCGATGGAGGGGGCGACGCTAGCCCCTGGAATAGTCCAGGATCGCCCCTCCTATCTCTTTCTTTGAAAGGGGGCCCAGGATGGTCACACTAAAACCTGTTGGATCAAATATCTCTTCAGCCAAGATCCTGATCTGGTCTTTTGATACAGACTCTATCTCAGAAATCATATCTTCCAGGGAAAAGAATTGCCCGAAATAGATCTCGTCCTTGGCAAGCTTGTTCATCCTGGTCCCTGTAGACTCCATGCTTAACATCAGATTTCCCTTAAGCTGGTTTTTCGTCTTTCTCATCTCATCGGCCCCTATACCGCCTCTCCTTATACTGCTTAACTCCCTAGTTATCAATCTAATAACCTCTTCTGCGGAGTTGACGCCGGTTGCGGCATAGATGTTAAACTGTCCTGTATCATAATAGAGGGAAAGGTATGAATAAATCGAATAGGCAAGCCCGCGCCTCTCCCTTATCTCATGGAATAGCCTCGATGAGAGGCTGCCGCCAACAATAGAATTCAAAAGATACAGGGCATATCTGTCTTTGTGCGGCAAGGGGAGCGCCCTCATGCCCATACAGATGTGAACCTGCTCAAGCTTCTTTCTCTTGATCAGGGTATCGCCATCTATCTCCGGGGTTATTCTGATCTTGCCGTCAGTGTCTTTTGCGGAATATCTTCCAAAATATCTATCAAGCGTCTTCATAAGATAGACAGGCTCAAAATTGCCTGCTATGGCAATGACTATATCTTTTGGCTGATAATGTCTTCCGATAAAATCTACTATCTTCCTCCTGTCCATCGACCTTACTGTCTCAACATTCCCCAGAATGGGTCTTCCCAGAGGATTATCCTTTAGCATATTCTTTGTATGGAGATCATGTAAATAGTCCTCCGGATCGTCAGCCACCATGTTGATTTCTTCTATAACCACCTGTTTCTCTTTTCCTATCTCCCGCCTGTCAAATGTTGAGTTGTGGAAGATATCAGAGAGCAGTTTCACTGCATCCAGGAGATCTTCATCGAGGACCTTGAGGTAAAAGGTTGTTGCCTCCCTTGAGGTAAAGGCATTTAGTTCACCTCCAAGGCTGTCCATCTCCTGGGCTATTTCCTTTGCCGATCTCTTCTCTGTCCCCTTGAAAAACATATGTTCTATGAAATGCGAAATCCCATGTTCCTTCAGCTCTTCATCCCTAGATCCTACCTTTACCCACAGGCCTAAAGAGACAGATTTTACATGTGGGATCTGCTCCGCTACAACCGTAATTCCGTTAGAGAGTATCTCCTTTTTAAACATAGTCACCCTTATACCAATTCGCATTCAACAGGATACCAAGGCGGCGAGGAGGAGGCAACGCAGGCGTACGGTTTGTACGTTGAGGAGCCGACGACGAAGCCAACGAAGGTAGCCGAATGAAGGCAAATTGGTATTAACCTAATCCTTATGCCTCTGATCCTTCGGACTATCCATGGCCTCTTTTCTGCTCAACCTGATCTTCCCCTGCCTGTCTATCTCCAGCACCTTTACCATGATCTCGTCACCCTCTGATACCTCGTCTTCTACGTTATTAACTCTGTGATGTGCCAGTTGCGATATATGGACAAGTCCGTCCTTATTGGGAAGGATTTCAACAAATGCGCCGAAATCTGTTATCTTCTTCACCTTCCCCAGGTATATCTTTCCTATCTCAGGCTCCTCTATGATCATATTTATCATATCAATGGCCTGCTTCGCCGCCTCCCCATCAACAGATGCTATAGATATGAGCCCGCTGTCCTCGATATCTATCTTTACCCCGGTCTTCTCTATGATCCCCCTTATCACCTTGCCACCTGATCCTATAACCTCCCTCACCTTGTCCGGCTTTACCTTCATGGTTATAATCCTGGGCGCGTGTAAAGAGAGGGTTGTCCTCGGTTCCTGTATAGCTTCAAGCATCTTGTCCAGGATATAAAACCTTCCTGTCCTCGCCTGCTCCAGCGCCTCTTTCATGATCTCCGTTGTAATCCCTGCAATCTTTATATCCATCTGGAGCGCCGTAACACCCCTCCTGCTTCCAGTGACCTTGAAATCCATGTCGCCTAAATGGTCCTCAAGGCCAAGGATATCTGATAGAATGACAACCCTTTTGTCCTCTCTGATAAGACCCATAGCAATGCCTGCTATCGGTGATTTAATTGGAACACCCGCATCCATAAGGGCCAGCGTTCCGCCGCAAACCGTCGCCATGGATGAGGAACCATTAGACTCAAGTATATCGGAGACTATTCTTAAGGTATAGGGAAACCCCTCCCTTCCGGGAATTACAGGTCTCAGCGCCTTTTCTGCCAGGGCGCCATGGCCTATTTCGCGCCTGCCTGGGCCTCTTAACGGCCGGGCCTCTCCTACACTGAAGGGGGGGAAGTTATAGTGGAGTATAAATGTCTTTTTAGACTCACCCTCCAGCGCATCGATGCGCTGTTCATCCTCTGATGTACCGAGTGTAACAGCGGCCAGGCTTTGGGTCTCACCCCTTGTAAAGAGGGCAGATCCGTGCGCCCTCGGCAGTATCCCGACCTCACATGTAATTGACCTTATATCGCTTGGGCCCCTCCCGTCTGCCCTCTTCCCCTTATCAAGTATCATCCTCCTTACCTCATTCTTCTCCAGTTCATGGAAGATGACCTTTATCTGTCTCACCCTCTTTGGATCATCCGTACCGAGCTTAATGAGAAGGTCCCCAAGAATAGCGTCAATCCTCTCCTGTCTGCCTGTCTTATTAGGAATCAGGATAGCTTCCCTCACCTGTTCCAAGGTTAACTTCTTTACTTCTTCTTCCAGATCCCTGTCTATTTCTCCGGTTGCTACATTCCATCTCTCCTTCCCGGCCATTGCAGCAAGTTTTAGCTGAAGATCTACTATGCCCTTCACCTGGTTGTGGGCAAGATCGATCGCCTCGAGGAGAATATCCTCCTCTACCTCATTCGCCTCCCCCTCAACCATCATTACGGCATCCTTTGTGCCCGCTACAACCAGATTGATGTCGGTCTTTTCAATCTGAGCAAGGTCCGGATTGATCAAAAATTTCCCGTCAATCCTCCCTACCCTTACAGCAGCCACAGGACCGTTGAAAGGGATTCCAGACAGCATCAATGCCCCCGACGATCCTATAATACCCAACAAATCGGTGGAACATCCCTGGTCGGCAGACAATACAGAGGCTATTATCTGGGTCTCGTTATAGTAACCATCAGGGAAAAGTGGTCTCAGCGGGCGGTCTATGAGTCTGCTTGTAAGGGTCTCCTTTTCTCCCGGCCTCCCCTCCCTCTTGAAGAATCCGCCCGGGATCTTACCCGCCGCATACGCCTTTTCCTGATAGTCCACAGTCATGGGCAAAAAATCCACATCCTTTTTTACTTCCCTTGAGGCAACGGCAGTGGCTAAAACAACAGTCTCCTCATACTGGGCCAGTACAGCTCCGTCTGCCTGCCTTGCCATCCTGCCCGTTTCAAGGCTCAGCTTCTTGCCGCCGACCTCCATCTCTACCTTATGAACCATTTTCACTAAACTCCCTTCTCTGATTACTTCCTTATTCCTAGTCTGTTAATGATGATTTTGTATCTCTCTGTGTTATTCTCTTTCAGATAATCGAGGAGCCTTCTCCTCTGTCCCACCATCTTGAGCAATCCCCTCCTGGAATGGTGATCCTTCTTGTGCACATTGAAGTGCCCTGTAAGATAAGTGATCCTGTTGCTCAAGATGGCAATCTGTACCTCAGGAGACCCGGTATCACTTTCGTGGAGACGGTATTCCTTTATTAGATCCTGCTTTCCCTCCTTTGTAAGCATATTCAAGCCCCTCCAATTAGTTATAAAGTCAATACCTTTTCTATTTTTAATCTTTTCCTGCTGCTCAAATCGCTATCCTGGTTATCTGAGGCGCCAAGATACGCGATTGCTACCAGCCTTCCCCTTTTGTCATGCACCCTGTATCTCTTGTTGATCCCTGAAAGCGCATCCGACTCATCCCTGCCTGCATCATTAATAATCGACTGAAGCCCGTTGGCAATCCTCTTAGCAACCATCTCGTCAACAACCAGTATGGGGAGAGAAGACAGCGCCTTATCGACCGAATATACAACCTGGTAAAGATTCCCATCTTTAATTAACGCCTCAATCTGCTCAATCGTAACAGCCTCACCAATGGAGAAAAGGCCGCTCTTGAGCCTCTTAAGCTTAAGCAGGTGGGCGCCCACGCCAAGTCTTTCGCCTATATCAAAGCAGAGGGTCCTTATATATGTGCCCTTTGAACATTCTATGTCCAGCGTCACATCCCTTCCTTCTATTGCAAGGATCTTAATGTCCTTTATTATTACCTCCCGGGGTTTCCGTTCAACCACCTCGCCTAACCTGGCCCTCTTATATAACGGAGACCCCCCAATCTTTACTGCAGAATACATTGGAGGGATCTGGCTTATCATCCCTATAAATCCGCTTACCGCTTCATGGATTACATTGCTGTCAAGACTGAAAACATCCACCTTCTTGATGGTCCGGCCTGATGCATCCTGGGTATCTGTCGACTCACCAAGCCTTATTACTGCCTGATAACCCTTCTCCCCTTCTGTAACGTACTGGGCAACCTTTGTCCCTCTACCAAAACAAACGGGGAGGACGCCTGTTGCCATCGGATCGAGCGTACCTGTATGTCCAACCCTTTTTATCCTGAGAAGCGTTCTAATCTTGGCTACAACGTCGTGGGAGGTCCATCCGGCAGGTTTATCTATATTCAGAAATCCATCCCTAATATCCATATACCACTTATTAATCTTTACATATCCCGGAGTTTGTCACTGACTCTACTGCCCCTATAACCAGATCCTTGACAATATCCAGACTTCCTTTTACCAGACAACCTGCAGCATTCTTGTGTCCACCACCGGCAAACTTAGTTGCAATCTCAGCTACATTCACTGCCCCTTTCGATCTGAGACTAATCTTAAAGCTGTCAGGCGAAACCTCCCGGAAAAGAAGCGCAACCTCAACACCCGCGAGGGATCTGGGATAATTTATAAGGTTCTCTGTATCGTCGGCAGATGTCTTTGTACGCTCGAAGAGCTCATTGGTTATTGCAAACCAGGCTATCTTCCCATCCCTGCTCTTCTCTATATTAATAAGCAGTTCGCCCAATAGCCTTAGCCTCTCAGGACTGTTCTCACCCAGCGATATGGCTATCTTCCAAGGGTCTGCACCCGCCTCTACAAGGTCAGCAGCGATCCGGAGGACCTTCGAGCTGGTGTTGGAATAGTTAAAGTTCCCTGTCTCTGTCAGTAGGGTTGTATAAAGACAGATAGCGATGTCCGGGGTGATTCTAAGGCCAAGTCTTTCTAAGAGATAATATATCAGCTCTCCAGTGGCAGCAGCAGACTCCTCCACCCAGTTAATATGACCAAATTTTTTATTCGTTAAGTGGTGGTCTATGTTGATCACTAGAGGGACCGACGGAGGGGCATCCCTAAATAAATTTGTCCTCTCAATGTCTCCGCAGTCAAGGACGAAAAGGGCGTCAAATGACCCTTCTATCTCCTTTTTATCTTTTATCACCTTATCATGCGGAAGGAATCTAAGTTGCCGCGGGACCGGATCAAAATTTATAACAGAGGCCTCCTTGCCAAGCTGACGAAGGGCTATGGCAAGTGCAAGTTCAGACCCTAATGCATCTCCCTCCGGATTTACATGGGCTGTTATAGCAAAAACCCTCTTCTTCTTTATCTCATCGGCTATCCTGGCTATGACCATATCTATTTGTCTCTTTTGATCTTGTCCAGGACCTCAAATATATGCACAGCCTGTTCAAGAGAATTGTCTATCTTAAAAGCGAGCTCAGGGATTCTCCGCATGACCAGTCTCCTCCCAAGTTCACTCCGGATGAAACTTGATGCGCTGTTAAGCCCGGCGAGTGTTTTTTTTCTAGCGCCTTCATCTCCCATTACACTTATATAGGCCTTGGCATACCTGAGATCATCAGTTACATCAACCCCTGTTACCGTAGCAAAACCAACCCGCGGGTCCTTTATTTTTTTTATAAGTATATCTGCGATCTCCATCTTGATGAGATCAGCTACCCTCTCGCTCCTTTTAACAACCAACATAAAGGCCTCATAAATATCAGACCATCTCGATCTTATAGTCTATTACCTCTACAAGTGGCGTAGATCTGATAAAACCTAATACACTATCCAATACCTGGTTTACAAATTTTTTCTCGTTTCCTACAAAGGCAATCCCTAAAACCGTCTTTTGCCAGAGATCCTGACCGTCCACTTCAGCAATAGAGACATTATACTTACTCTTCACCCGGTCTTTTATGCTCTTTACTACCTGCCTCTTTCCCTTTAATGAATTTTTATCGGGGATGAACAGGACAATTGTACAGATCCCAATAATCATGATATTACAATTTCGCAGTAATCTTGTCGAATGTGTATATTTCTATTATATCACCTATCTTTATATCGTTGAAGTTTTCGATCCCGATACCACACTCGTATCCTGCCTGGACCTCCCGGGCATCCTCTTTGAATCTCCTTAGGGAAGATATCTTCCCCTCATATACTGTTACGCTGTCCCTGATCACCCTTGCACCGGCGCTGCTTCTTGTAGCTACCCCGTCCGTCACATATACACCTGCCACAAGCCCGGCCTTGGGGACGTTAAATGTCTGCCTTACCTCGGCCCTCCCCAATATCCTCTCCTTTAGGGTAGGCTCAAGCAGTCCTTCCATCGCTGCCCTAACATCTCCTATCGCGTCATATATAACTGTATATAGACGGATATCGACATTCTCCCTCTCGGCAAGGAGCTGCGCCTTTGGGTCAGGCCTGATATTAAATCCTATTATTATGGCATTAGAGGCAGATGCCAGAAGTACATCGGTCTCTATTATGCCACCTACCCCCTCATGAATAGTCTTCAGCTTAACTGCCTCTGTAGATAATTTCTCAAGGGCTTCCTTTAATGCCTCAACAGAACCCTGAACATCAGCCTTGATAATAATATTCAACTCCTTTACAGCGCCATCCTTGATCTGGGAATACAGGTCCTCCAGGGTAACCCTTTTCTGTTGGGCCTGCTGAACAAGCCTCTGTCTTTGCGTCCTGGAGCTTGCAATCTCTCTGGCAACCCTTTCATCATCAACCACAGTAAAGGGATCGCCTGCATTTGGAACACCTGAGAACCCGATCACCTCGACGGGTATTGATGGTGTTGCCTTGTCGATTCTTCTCCCTTTATCGTCCAGCAGGGCCCTTACCTTCCCAAACTGTGTACCGGCAACAAAGGCATCTCCGACGGAGAGTGTACCCTCCTGGACCAGGACCGTTGCGACAACACCCCTCCCTTTATCTATCTTGGCCTCTACTATCGTACCCCGTCCCAGCTTATTCGGGTTTGCCTTAAGCTCGAGTAACTCTGCCTGAAGAAGGAGCATTTCAAGAAGGTGTTCAAGTCCGACCTTCTTCTTGGCAGAGACCTCAGCGAATATGGTCTGCCCGCCCCATGACTCAGGCAGTAGGTTATAGTCTGCCAGCTTCTGCTTTACCCTCTCAGGGTTTGCATCAGGCTTGTCAATCTTATTGATGGCAACAATGATGGGAACATTTGCTGCCCTCGCATGGTTTATCGCCTCAACTGTCTGAGGCATAACACCATCATCTGCCGCAACCACCAAGACTACTATATCTGTAACCTTGGCACCCCTTGCACGCATAGCGGTAAATGCCTCATGACCAGGGGTATCAAGAAATGCTACCTTTTTATCACCCACATTAACTGTGTAGGCCCCTATATGCTGGGTAATACCACCGGCCTCTGATTCAGTGACATTCGTTTGCCTGATGGCATCAAGTAAAGACGTCTTGCCATGATCGACATGTCCCATAATCGTTACAACGGGCGGCCTCGGAAGAAGTGATGCCTGATCATCCATAACAGGCTCAAGAATCTCCTCGCCGCTCTTCTCTGATACAGCCTCAACCTTAAGCCCATAGTTTTCAGCTATAAGTATTGCTGCGTCAAGATCGATAGGCTGGTTGATGTTGCTCATGCCCCCCATCTCCATAAGTTTCTTTATGACCTCTGTAGCCTTATGTCCAATAAGATCGGCGAACTCCTTTACGGTAATACCTTCATTGAATTTTATCACCTTTTTCCTCGGTTTCGTAATCTCAAGAAGATTTGATGCCTGCTTCCTTTTGCCCCTGTCATCCCTCCTGAAGGATGTCCGGATCCCCTGCCATGGTTTTGGTTCCTGGCGGAAGTCATAAGAAAACTCTTCCTTTGTCAGTTTTGTCTTTACCTTCTTCTTGATCTTATCCTTGGTCTTATCGTCAAACTCGATCTTGCCAAGTTCCAGTGCGCCAGCTTTCTGGGCGGGCTTCTCCTCTCTTATTTCCGGTTTTACCTGGGTTTCCAGCGGGGCCGCCTCGGGCTCAACCTCAGCAACAACTCCTTCTGCCGCATCTTCCGGTTCTGCCTCCGCTAATACTGCATCAGACAACCTCTCAACTTCTAACCTTTTGGCTTCAGGTTCCTGCACCGGGATGACAGTAGCTGGAGACTGGACAGCTTCTTCTGCTGATACCTTTCTCTTGACCAGTACCCTTGCCCTCTTTACCTCCTCCTCACGCGGCTCGGTATCATCTTTCTTGCCGGCCTTAAACCTTTCCAGGACCAGATGGACATAGTTATCCTCAAGGGCGACCATATGGTTCTTCACCGTTACGCCCAGCTTATTCAGCTCGGAGATGAGTTCTTTGCTTGTAACTCCTACCTTTTTTGCTAACTCAAAGACCCTCATATACCAGCCTTCCCTATTTACAGGGGCTTGCGTCGCCCCCTCCACCGGCAAAGCCGGATGGAGCCTCCCCCTCAACGCTCGCTTTGCTCGCTGGGTTAACACCCACTTACAGGGGCTTGCGTCGCCCCCTCCACCGGCAAAGCCGGATGGAGCCTCCCCCTCCCTACGCTCGACTTCGCTCGCTGTTCTATCGCAGGGGAGCGACCGTCCCCCTCTCGCTCACGTTGTTCGCCAGGTAGATACCCGCGATTTCTGTAGGCATCTACCTTGTCATGGGCAATGGCTAAGTCTTGTCTGACTTATCCGGAGCGGAGGTATTTGCTATCCCCTCTCTGGCCTCAGCCTCCTTCTGCTCCTGAACAATTGCCAATTCAATCAGCCTCTCTTTTTCCTTTGACCAGACCTTCCCGTATTCCTCTTCACTTAAGATATCAATCTTCCAGCCTGTAAGTTTTGCTGCAAGCCGGACGTTCTGTCCATTCTTCCCTATAGCAAGCGAAAGCTGGTTGTTAGGCACTATTACAAGGGCAGTCTTCTTCTCTTCGTCTATACCTACCTTCTCTACTGCAGCAGGATTTAATGCCTCCCCAATAAACACCCTCGGATCTTCAATCCAGGTAATAATGTCAATCTTCTCTCCCCTTAGCTCCCTTACCACAGCCTGGACCCTCGACCCCCTTATTCCTACGCATGCCCCTATCGGGTCAACTGCCTTATCCTTCGAAAAGACAGCTATCTTTGTCCTATCGCCAGGCTCCCTCACAACTCCTTTTATCTCAACAATTCCAGCTGCTATCTCCGGAACCTCTACCTCAAAGAGCCTCGACACAAGGTTTGGATGACTCCTGGATAATATAACCTGAGGACCCTTTGCTGACTTTTTTACCTCAAGGAGATAGGCCCTTATCCTGTCGCCCCTCCTGTAGCTTTCCCTGGGCATCTGCTCATTATGAGGCAGCATCGCCTCGGTCTTTCCGATGTCAACAATATAGTTTTTCCTTTCCTGTCCAAGTATAAGGCCGCTTACAAGCTCCCCCTCCCTGCCAAAATATTCTTTGTAGACGGTCTCCCATTCTGCCTCCCTTACCCGTTGGAATATTACCTGCTTTGCCATCTGGGCAGAGATCCGCCCAAAGTCCTCCATCTCGACAACAGAACCGATCTCATCACCCAGCTCAGCAGTGCTGTCTACCTTCCTCGCATCTTCAATGGTTATCTCCCCCTTCGGGTCTGATACCTTTTCAACTATCTTTTTTAATGTGAGGACCTCTATCTCGCCTGTCTTCGGGTCGATCCGGACCTGTATATTCTCAGCCATTCCAAAGCGCTTCTTGGCTGCGGTAAGAAGGGCGAATTCCAGCGCAGATATTATCTTCTCCGCCCGGATCCCCTTGGCTTTTACTATCTCCTCTATAACAGAGACAAGTTCACGATTGGCCATAACTTATAGACCTCCTAAAATTCAACCTCCAGACGGGCTAATCTTATATCATCAAGAGAAATGGACAGCGCTTTTTCCCCATCCAGCTTGATTTCCACCTTTTCATTTATTATACCAGAAAGCCTGCCAATGAATACCATCTGATTATTTACAGGCGCCTTTGTCTTTATCTTCACAAGTCTCCCTTTGTACCTCTCATAGTCAGAAGGCTTTTTAAGGGGTCTGTCAAGGCCCGGAGATGATACCTCCAGGACATAAGGTGTGGGCATAGGGTCCTCCACATCCAGGGCATAACCTATATAACGGCTGGCCTTCTCACAGTCATCAAGCGTAACACCTCCCTCCTTATCGATAAATAACCTAAGCTTTGCCCTATTTCCTCCAGCAAGATATTCAACGTCAATCAACTCATACCCGAGGGAGTCGACTATAGGTTTTGCAATACCCATGACTTTTTCTTCAGCTGTTACCATCAAAGGAACTCCGTTAAATTAAAAAGTGGGCGTAAACCAAGCCCACTTTATACAAGCTTAAATTATTTTTACCCTAACATAAAAATTAATAAAATGCAAGAATAATAAGGGGCCATCCGATTCCCCAGGCAGAGCTTACTGTCTGGCTGGGAGAGCAGGGCACTACCACCTAATACCTTAACCTGCCTTCAACGCCGCTATCAGATCCAGCACCATCTTCTTCCCATCCCCGAAGAGCATAAGGGTATTGTCGGCTGCAAAGAGGGAATTTGGGATCCCGGCGAACCCTGGGCTTAAGCTCCGTTTGATTACTACCACAGTCCTGGCCTTATCTACATCCAGAATAGGCATGCCGGCAATAGGACTTGCAGAATCTTCTCTGGCAATTGGATTTACCACATCATTGGCGCCGATCACTATAGCCACATCGGTCTGCTCAAAGGTGGGATTTACCTCGTCCATCTCCTTTAATCTTTCATAGGGGATATTTGCCTCTGCCAGAAGCACATTCATATGTCCCGGCATCCTCCCTGCTACAGGATGGATCGCAAATTCAACCGTGACCCCCTTTGATTCAAGCAGAAGAAAGAGGTCGCGGATCGCAAACTGGGCCTGAGAGACCGCCATGCCATATCCGGGAACGATCACCACACGGCGCACAGCCTCAAGGAGCATAGCCACCTCTTCCGGAGAGCTTGTCTTTACCTTTCCGGTATAGATATCTTCGGAAGATGCCTTGGTATTTACTGCTCCGACCCCGCCAAAAAGGACATTAGTCAGGGAACGGTTCATAGATTTGCACATCAGGTTGCTTAAGATGACACCTGATGCCCCAACCAGCGAACCGGAGATAATAAGGACATTGTTGTTCAGGACAAAGCCTGTTGCCGCTGCGGCGATGCCGGAATAGGAGTTAAGCAGGCAGATCACAACAGGCATGTCCGCCCCTCCAATCGGGAGGACAAGGGTTATACCCAATATCGAGGAGAAGGCAACAACTCCCCAGTAGATCCATGCAAGGGAAGGCTCCTTAACAAGCCATATTCCCAGGAGGAGGGCGAAAAAAAGGAGGAGTGCATTTACCAGATGTTGTCCTTTAAAGAGTACAGGCTCTTCGGTAATAAGACCCTGGAGCTTTCCGAAGGCCACAAGGCTTCCCCAGAATGTAACTGCACCTATGATCCCGGAGGCCGCAGTAGCCACTGTAAATTGGATATCAATTTCGGTAGTAAGCAAGATTGCCTCTACTAAGGCTGCGCCTGCCACAAGGGTGGATGCGCCTCCTCCAAATCCATTAAGCAGGGCCACCATCTGAGGCATCCCGGTCATTGGGGTCTTGATAGCAAGAAACACACCTATAGCAGAGCCGGCCAGGATACCAATTAGAATTATCTCATAGCTCAATATATGCCTATCCAGGAGCGTGACCAGGACAGCAATCAGCATCCCGATTGTACCCAGGAGATTTCCTCTTACTGATGTCTTCGGATGGGCCAGTCCTTTGAGACCCAGGATAAACAGAACCGATGCAATCAGATAGGCTATATTAACAATGGCCGATTCCATCTATCTATCCTTTCCTCTTGAACATGCCGAGCATCCGGTGGGTAACCAGGAAACCCCCTACCACATTGATTGTTGCAAAGGTTACTGCAACCAGGCCCAGTATTGTGGTGAGCAGGGTATATTTAGAGCCGGCAGAGATGAGGGCCCCGATAAGGGTAATCCCTGATATGGCATTTGAGCCCGACATAAGCGGCGTATGGAGAAGGGGCGGTACCTTGGCAATCACCTCAAATCCCACAAACAGGGCCAATACAAAGATCGTCAGGATTGTTATCAATTCCTCCACCTGTCTTACCTCCTTTTTCAGGTTTTCAAACTGTCCCTAAGCAGCTCAAGTATCTTTGGATTTACAACCTCGCCATCGTACGTCACAAGGGTCTCGCGTATGATCTCATCTTTCAACTGCAGCTCAAACTTACCCTCCCTTATCAGGTGCATGAGAAAATTGGAGATATTCTTAGAATACATCTGGCTGGCATGATAAGGGACCGTAGAGGCCAGGTGAATAGGCCCCATAATTTTTACCCCGTGGGAGATCACCGTCTCTCCGGGCCTTGTAAGCTCACAGTTCCCTCCGTATCGTGCGACAAGGTCAATGATAACTGACCCGGGGGTCATCGGCCCTACCATCTCAGATGTAATAAGGACCGGCGCCCTCCTTCCCGGGACAGCCGCCGTTGTAATAACAATATCAGATTCTGCTACAGCCAGGGCCAGGAGTTCCCGCTGTCTTTTATAGAATTCCTCCCCCATCTCCATGGCATATCCCCCTGCGGTTTCAGCTCCCTTTGTCTCCAGATGAACTTCAAAGAATTTGGCGCCCACGCTTTCCACCTGCTCCTTTACAGCAGGCCTCATGTCATATGCCGAGACTACTGCGCCTAAACGTCTGGCAGTAGCTATGGCTTGCAGTCCTGCAACCCCTGCCCCTATAACAAATATCCTGGCAGGGAGCATTGTTCCTGCTGCCGTTGTCATCATCGGCAAGATCTTTGGAAGGGATTCTGCGGCAAGAAGCACAGCCTTGTAACCGTCAATTGTTGCCATTGATGAGAGTGTATCCATGCCCTGTGCGCGGCTTATACGCGGAAGAAGCTCCAGCGCAAAGGTTGTGATCCCACGCTTAGCAATCTCCTGCATTATCTTAGGGTCACTTAAAGGGTCCATAAGGCCGATTATGATCTGACCTTGACGAAATCGATCTATCTCGCCGGATGAATTCGGGTTAGCGCCTCCTCCCAGCACCTGGAGGAGGACATCTGCTAAGGAGAAGATCTGATCGCGACTATCTGCAATCCGGCCGCCTTTATCCCTATAGCTGCTATCCTTAAACCCTGCCTCAAGGCCGGCATCTTTTTCTATATAGACCTCAAGACCTGCCTTCAGAAAACGCGGGATTGCATCCGGCACCAGGGCCACACGCCTCTCACCAGGATAGGTCTCTTTTAATACACCGATTATCATGGGCCCTTCCTGCCGATTGATCCGAAATTTCTTAGCTCAAATAAAAGATGACCGGAAATAAGGATTTGTTGATTTTAGCACAGGCTCCTGATCCATTCAACCAACCGATAAAGACCTTATAACATCTTTTCTTGGTCTGGTATGTGCTACGGATAATATAGATAAAAGACTGGGAGATAAAAGAGGTCCTTAACCCCTTTCTGGTCGATAATTTTTCAAGGACAATAATGAATGCGAATTGGTATTACCCCTCCATCTTTCCTGCCAAAGACGCTATCGCCTTCATCCCTCCTTCTTCAAAGATACCTTCCCTGTAGAAAAATATATGAAGGTCGGAAAACAGATGCAGAAGTTCATTCGGTTTGAGTAGAAAGTCAGGATTCTTCGGGTGTCCTATGGCCTGCTGCTCCAGGGTATAGGTCTCAAAGATAACTGCGCCTCTTTTTTTTAGCCCCATTTTTATGGCGGGGACAAGAGACCTCTGGAGATAGTTGAAGTTAATGATAAGATCGTACGTCCCTGCTGGTATTTCGTAATTCTCCAGATCGGCCTGGATAAGGTTCACCTTTACCCTCGCTAACTTAGCCGCCTCTGCCACTCTTTCCAGGGCCACAGTCGAGATATCTACGGCATCCACATCATAGCCATTTTGTGCAAGGAAGATAGCATTTCGTCCCTCACCACATGCGATATCCAGGGCCCTACCTTTGGGCAAAAGGGGAAGGAGCTGTACAAGGAGCCGGCTGGACTCTTTAGCAGGGCTATAATCTCCTGTCCAATATCTTGTGTCCCAATCTGGCATTTTATGAATTATATCACAAATGAATTGTTAGGCCCGCTATTAATCTGGCTCCTCTATCCGAGGGTAGTAAGATGGGATCTCCTATGGACAGAGATCATGGATAAGAAAGATACTTCCAGCCAAATAAACCCCAGGATCGGTTCGACATAGGAATCTTCCTTGAATTTTGATTCTTGTTTTGATATATTGAAACTAACCCCTGCTTTGTTGGTGAGAGGATAGAATTTTTGTCCAACAAAATATAAAAGGGGGCTGATGTGAGGAGACGGTGTGCATGCCTCGTGGGGTCGCAAGGCCCGGGGAGGAAGCCTAAAGTTTCCTTATTGGTTCCCACCTAGTTAAACTAGGTTCAAAACTTCTACCTCCACGGCAAAAGCGGGGGTGTACTGGGTATAAGGATTTAGCATTTAGTAGTTGAGGATCTTTAGGGAGAAAGGGAGAGATAAATTTTAGAGTTCTGCTCTTTACAATCCTGGTCAAAAGTAGTTCCCAAATTGCCTAACTTAGGAAATCAAGGTCTATCTTTAAAGAGAGAGAGATTAACCAATCATCTTATAATTCCCAAAATCGCCACATTATCAGGGGTTCCGATGACAAAGAGGACAGCCTCTGAGATAATGGCCATCCATGACAAGTCATATTTTATCGGGAGGATGTTCGATTCTTTCTCTTTAACAAAAGACCTGCCAGCCAATACGATGCTTCCTCTGGAATCAACGCTTGACTATAACTTTGTTTTTCCCTTCCTGAATGACCCTCAACATAAAACATCATTTGGCTTTTTGAGGTAAAGGGTCCCATATTTTTTGGGGGTTAATACCAATTCGCATTCAACAGGATACCAAGGCGGCAAGGAGGAGGCGACGCAGGCGTACGGTTTGTACGTTGAGGAGCCGACGACGAAGCCAACGCAGGTAGCCGAATGAAGGCAAATTGGTATAAGCCATTTGCTGTTGCTAATCTGAATGTTGCAATACTTGGGGTTGTAAATGTATGAATCGGTAAATGATGCCTTCTCTCCACCCCTTGCATGGAGGATGAGACCACGGGATCTGGATGAGTTAGTAGGGCAGGAGCATTTACTAGGTCCCGGGAGGGTATTAAGGAGGGCAATTGAGGCAGGCAGGGTCTCTTCGATAATCCTGTTCGGGCCGCCTGGATGCGGTAAGACGGCCCTGGCAAACCTAATAGCAGTAAGGAGCAAGGCCTGGTTTAAAGAACTAAATGCCGTTACGTCCGGGATAGCAGAGGTCCGGGAGGTGATAGCTGATGCTGAGAATGCATCAAGGCTGAACGGCAAGAAGACCCTCCTCTTTATTGATGAAATCCACCGTTTTAACAAGGCCCAGCAGAGCGCCCTCCTGCCGCACATAGAAAGGGGTATCATCTCCTTTATCGGCGCCTCGACCCAGAATCCATTCTTTTCGATTATTCCGGCCCTTTCATCTAGATCACTTATCTTCGAGTTAAATCCCCTTACTGATGATGGCATAAGGACTATTCTGGGAAAGGTGCTTGCAGATAAGGAGAGGGGGCTTGGAGACAAGAAGGTGAAGGTCGCCCAGGAAGCCCTCGATCATATAGTAATGGTCTCGGAGGGAGATGCAAGGAGGGCGTTGAATTCCCTTGAACTTGCCGTACTGACCGGCACAACAGACCAGGATGAAGAGGTCTTGATAGATCTTGAGACTGCTGTGAGATCTACACAAAAAAAACCGGTAGTATACGAGGATGGAGATAGTCACTATGATACCATATCAGCATTTATAAAGAGCATGAGAGGTTCTGACCCCGACGCGGCTTTATATTGGCTGGCAAAGATGATATATGCGGGGGAGGACCCGCTCTTTATTGCGAGGAGGATTATTATCTGCGCATCTGAAGATGTAGGGAATGCGGATCCTCAGGCCCTCGGGATTGCGGTTTCAGCCCTCCGTGCCCTGGAGGCCATAGGGATGCCTGAAGGGAGGATCCCCCTTGCCCAGGCCACAGTTTATATCGCTGCTGCTCCAAAGAGTAATGCAGTATATACTGCAATAGAAGCCGCGCTGAAAGATATAGAGACGGGGAGAGTTATGCAGGTCCCGCAGCACCTCAAAGATTCCCATTATAAGGGTGCATCAAGGCTGGAGCGTGGTAAAGGATATAAATATCCCCATGATTTTCCAGGCCATTTTGTTGAGCAGGAGTATCTCCCTGATGAGAAGACCTTTTATAAGCCTTCGGGAGAGGGATATGAAGCCCGGATCAAGGAGAGGTTGTCAGTTCTTGGGAAGATGAAAAAATCAATCATTGAGTCGCCATAGTGAGGTTAAAGTTATGACAATTTATATAGCTATATCAATAGTATTAGTTATTTTAGGTATGGGATTTGGATATCTGATTTCCCTTAAGGTCACCAAAAGCAAGATAGAGGAGGCCGAGGCATCTGCAGGAAGGATTGTAAAGAGCGCCGAAAGGGAGGCGGAAACAAGATTGAGAGAGGCGGCCCTTGAATCGAAGGATAAGCAGCTGCTTATAAAAGCGGAGTTTGAAAAGGAGACGAAGGAGAGGGCGGCTGAGTTCTTAAATCTTGAGAAAAGGCTGACACAGAAGGAGCAGAATCTGGATAAAAAGATGGAATTCCTGGAAAAAAGAGACGGGGAAAATAACAGGAGGGAAAAGGAGATCCTAGGTAGAGAGAGGCTGCTCACAGAAAAGGAGGAGAAGTGCGAGAGGAGACAGAAGGAGCAGATGCAGCAGATTGAAAAGATATCAGGCATGTCCGCAGAGGAGGCTAAAAAGCAGCTGATGGGCTCTATGGAGCAGGAGGCAAAGTTTGAATCAGCCAAGATGATAAAGAGGATAGAGGACGAGGCGAAGGATAGCGCTGAAAAGAAGGCAAAGCATATAATTACTGAGGCGATACAGCGTTACTCCAGCGATTACACCTCAGAGGTGACCATCTCTGTTGTCAACCTTCCGAGCGATGATATGAAGGGAAGGATCATAGGGAGGGAGGGGAGGAATATAAGGGCCCTTGAGAGTTGCACCGGGATTGATCTTATCATAGACGATACGCCGGGGGCGGTTATAATCTCAGGGTTCGACCCGATAAGAAGAGAGGTGGCAAGGGTTTCCCTCGAAAGGCTGATGACCGACGGGAGGATACATCCCGCAAAGATTGAGGAGATCGTCGAGAAAGTAAAAAAGGATATAGATAAGACGATGCGGGAAGAGGCGGACAAGTTATTATTCGATACCGGCATCAGTGATCTGAATACAGAATTGGTGAATCTACTGGGAAGGCTCAAATACAGGACGAGTTATGCGCAGAATAATCTTTCACATACAAGGGAGGTTGCATTTTTGTGCGGGATTATGGCCGCAGAGCTCGGGCTTGACATAAAGCTTGCAAAGAGGGCCGCAATACTCCACGATATAGGTAAGGCAGTGGACCACCAGGAGGAGGGGAGCCACCCGTCAATCGGCGCCGAGCTTGCCAGGAGGTACGGGGAATCGCCTAAGGTGGTAAACGCAATTGCAGCACATCAT
>JACRHA010000097.1 GCA_016234185.1 Nitrospirota bacterium | reverse complement strand
GCTGTCCCAGGCCCTTTACAGGATAAAACCTACAAAGATAAACGAGGATATAGTGGTACCAAGGAGCAAGATCCCCGATATGATAAGGGAGCTTGAACATATAGCTAAGCATTCAGGGGTAAAGATAGTAAGCTTTGGTCATGCGGGTGAGGGAAACCTTCATGTGAATGTGATGACAGATAAAAATGACTATGATGAGTATAGCAGGGCAAAGGATGCCGTAGATAAGATCTTTAAGGCCACCCTGAAGCTAAAGGGAAGCATAACAGGGGAACATGGAATCGGTATAACCAAGTCGCGATATCTGGAGATGGAGACAGGCGATACGGCGCTTGAGATGATGCGCAGGATAAAGAACCAATTCGATCCAAATAACATTTTAAATCCGGGCAAGATCTTCCTGGATAATGGCGATAATGCAGGCGTTTTCAGGACGCCCTGATAAATTCCTCTGCGGATTTAAATCTTAGATATGGGTTGTTCTCCTTCTCCCGTGAGATAGTTGATTTCGGGGTTGCCCCATAGTTGTGCCCTGGGTATATTTCTATGTTCTTATCGAGCATCATTATCTTATTCAGGCTTTCAAACATCGTTTTTGGGTCACCACCCGGGAAATCTGTCCTCCCTATGCCGCCCACAAAGAGCGTGTCTCCGGTAATTAGTCTGTTTTCAAAAAAAAGACAGATAGACCCGGGAGAATGCCCGGGGGTGTGGATTACCCTGATCCCCTCTTTTCCTAGCTCAATTGTGTCTCCTTCTGCCACTTCAAGGTCTGCAGGGGGGGGTGAGAAATGCTTCAGGTATTTAGCCTCATCCTTATGTATTACTATCTTTGCCCCGCTCTTCTCCTTTAACCTGCTGTTTCCGTCTATATGATCAAAATGGCTATGGGTATTGATAATAAATCGAATCTTAAGTTTCATCTCCTCGGTCTTTTTTATTATCCCTTCTACCTCCCATGCAGGGTCTACTACCGCCCCATCGCCGCTTTCAGGATCCCCGATAATGTATGTGAAATTTGCCATATCTCCAACCTGAATCTGCTCTAAGACCAACACCGCTTCTCCGTCCCTAAATGATTAAAACGATTGAATTCATGCTTTCAAGTATATATAATTATGAGTAAGGTTTCAATCAGGGAGTGAGGTCTGATATCTGAATGTTAACAGGGGAACTTGAAGAAATGAAGGGGAAGGAAGTTGTGGTCACATATAACGGGTTAAACTATCAAGGCATTCTGATGGATGTCACATCCGATGATGTAGACCTCAAGGGAGAGGAGGGGTGGGTTGTCCTGCCCATAGAAGGCGTTACGCTTATTAAGAGGAGATAAATATATGCCTCCTGATCCGGAGGAAGAGTATGATTTTAAACCCGAGAGGTATGAGGTTGTATTGAATAGACCTGATTATAGGGACGCTGTAATTGACGAAAAAGCGCAGAGGAGGGGGTATATCCTTCCACTGATCCTCTTTATTGTCACTGTTTTTTCTACTATATTTGCCGGTGCAATCCAGCAGGGTGTTGATCCCATCCATAATCCGGCTACCCTTCTCAAGGGCGTTCCTTTTTCTTTTACCCTGCTCCTTATCCTGGGAACCCATGAGCTCTCACACTATTTTGTTTCCAGGAGGTATGGTGTTAGGGTAACCCTCCCATATTTCATCCCCTCACCATTCCCTCCTGTTGGCACGTTTGGGGCATTCATAAAGATGAAGTCCCCTATCTTAACTAAAGAGGCCCTGATTGACATAGGCATCTCAGGGCCTATAGGCGGGTTTATTGTATCCATAATAGCAGTCATGGTAGGACTTAACCTCTCTACAGTCGTTCAGGTAGGGGTCTTTGAAGGGGTGAAACTCGGCTCCCCGCTTATCTTTGAGTGGTTGTCCAGGGTAATAGTCGGAGCGCCAAAAGAAGGGTATGATATATTACTACACCCTGTTGCCTTTGCCGGATGGATAGGCTTCTTTGTTACTTCCTTAAACCTCCTGCCGATTGGACAGCTTGATGGCGGCCATATCGCCTATGCGATATTAGGAGAAAAACAGAGAATAGTCTCGATTGTTATGATCCCGCTCCTGCTTATCCTCGGATTTTACGGCTGGCCCGGCTGGTTTGTATGGGCCATACTTGTATCTACGCTTGGCATACGACATCCGCCTATCATAGACCCCGAGATACCAATTGATAGAAGACACAGACTCCTGGGAGTGGCAGCGCTGGCAACTTTCATAATAACATTCATCCCGATCCCCTTTTCCTTCTCATGATCTTTGTCGGCAAAAAAGGTCTGTATCAGGGTAGAGCTGAATTTTCCTTGACACCTTCCTTTTTTGAGGTATAATAAAGCCATTCTTAAAAAGAGGAGGTGAGGCAACATGTGTCAGACATGCGGCTGTGCTCCTTGCAAAAAGTGCGGGGCGCCGATAAAGAATGGCGTATGCGCCAGGTGCAGCAAAAAGGCTGTTGAATGTACCTGTAAGTAGCTAAGTGACGTTTCTGGCCATTTTCCTTACGGATTATTCGGCCTCCTGTTTAAGGAGGCCTTTTATTGTAACTTATAAATATTATGGCAGTAAAAAAATATTGACAACACTGATTCCTTTTAATATAATAAAAATGACCTAAGAAATAATCTTCAGGACGGATGTCGCCATTATTCCTTTCAGTGTAATAATGAAAAAATTAAATATTGCCTGACCAGAAAAGCGGGATGAGCATTATATCTATTAAACAAATAAACATAATTTAATAAGGCTGGTTATTTGCCCCTAAACCATGACCATCTCATAACCGATAAGAAGTCTGTTGATCTGAGTTAAACAGTGGAGAAGTAATACC
The DNA here is from genome assembly GCA_016234185.1 of Nitrospirota bacterium. Lineage (GTDB taxonomy): Bacteria > Nitrospirota > Nitrospiria > JACRHA01 > JACRHA01 > JACRHA01. The sequence goes on along the minus strand of JACRHA010000097.1, from coordinate 2,885 downwards.
AATTCGCATTCAACAGGATACCAAGGCGGCGAGGAGGCACGAAGAAGGCTGAGGCTGAGGCTAAAAGTTCCTAAACCTTAACCTTGACCTCAACCTGTTTTTTTCCAGGTAGCCGAATGAAGGCAAATTGGTATAAGTGACTGATACTCCCTTCCGGCCTACCTTCATAAATAAGCAAGAAATAGGGTAGGCTAGTATTTTTTAACAAGGAGAAGTAAAAGATGAATCTTACAGAACTAAAAGGAAAAAGCATAGCAGAGCTGAATGATGTCAGCAAAGATCTCAAGATCGAGGGCGCAAGCAATCTGAGAAAGCAGGAACTGATTTTTGCTATCTTACAGGCCCAGGCAGAGAAAAATGGCGTGATATATGGTGAGGGTGTGCTTGAGATACTCCCGGATGGTTTCGGATTCTTAAGGTCCACCGATTATAACTATCTGCCGGGCCCTGACGATATCTATATATCCCCCTCCCAGATAAGGAGGTTTAACCTAAGGACCGGCGATATTGTGTCAGGCCAGGTAAGACCCCCAAAGGAGAGCGAAAGATACTTTGCCTTACTGAAGGTAGAGAGCATAAACTTTGAGGACCCTGAGATAGCGCGCGACAAGATACTCTTTGATAACCTGGTCCCGCTCTACCCTGATGAGAGGATTAAACTGGAGAGCAGCCATGAAGAACTTTCCACAAGGGTAATGGATCTGATAGCGCCTATCGGGAAGGGACAGAGGGGATTGATTGTCGCCTCACCGAAGACAGGAAAGACCATGCTCCTCCAGGCAATAGCAAAGTCCATCCCGGCAAGTCACCCGGAGATCATACCTATAGTTCTCCTTATAGATGAGAGGCCGGAAGAGGTCACTGACTGGCAGCGGCAGGTAAGCGCAGAGGTGGTAAGCTCTACCTTTGATGAGCCTGCCCAACGTCATGCCCAGGTGGCAGAGATGGTCCTGGAAAAGGCAAAAAGGCTGGTTGAACACAAAAAGGATGTTGTGATACTCCTTGACAGTATCACAAGGCTTGCAAGGGCATATAATTCAGTTATCCCCTCCAGCGGAAAGGTGTTATCAGGAGGCCTTGATTCCAATGCCCTGCAAAGACCGAAGAGATTCTTCGGTGCGGCACGGAATATTGAAAAAGGAGGGAGTCTCACAATTATAGCTACGGCCCTGATTGATACCGGCAGCAGGATGGATGACGTGATATATGAAGAGTTCAAGGGGACAGGAAATATGGAACTCCACCTCGACAGGAAGCTTGCCGACAGGCGGATCTTTCCGGCTATTGATATTAATCTTTCGGGAACCAGGAAGGAGGAACTCCTTGTCAATAGGGAAGATCTGAATAAGATATGGATCTTAAGAAAGGTATTAAGCCCGCTTTCTACTGTAGAGAGCATGGAATTCCTTCTGGACAAGATAAAAGGCACTAAGACCAATAAGGATTTTCTTGAATCTATGAACAGATAGACTCATCTAAGTAACTGTTTTTACGATTTTCCTCTTTGTTAAGTAAAAAAATTGTGCTAATATAATGCCTTGAAAGTGGAAAAGTATAATTAAATCTGGAGGAGGAGATGAAGAAAGGGTTGCACCCGGAATATAAGGAAACTGATATAAGCTGCGCCTGCGGAAAAGTAATTAAGACCAGGTCTACAATGAGCAACATCCGGGTCGAGATATGCTCTGCATGTCATCCTTTTTTTACCGGGGTGCAGAAAATAATAGATACAGAAGGACGCGTAGAGAAGTTCAGGAAGAAGTTTGCCAAGAAGTAGCTCTGTTCAATTGCATGTAAATAAGTTGGTCTGCCATATGGTAGACCTTTTTATTTTTTGAAAAGGTGGGTTTGGATGTCTTTAGTAAGATCTAAAGAAGATATGATGTTTCAAAGGCTTGAGTCTATTGCCGGTAGGTATGAGGAGATAAACCTCCTCCTCTCAGACCCAAAGGTAATCTCAAACATAGGAGAACTTCAAAGGCTGGCCAAGGAGCAATCTGATCTCCAAAAGGTCATGGAGAAATACGACAAGTACAAAGACCTCTTGAGAAATATAGAGGAGACAGAAGGCATCCTGAATGATCCCGATGCGGATAAGGAATTCAGCGAGCTTGCCCGGACAGAGATAGCAGGGCTAAAGAGGAAAAAAGATGAACTGGAAGAAATTTTAAAGAGGATGCTGATACCGAGGGATCCAAGGGATGATAAAAATACCTTTCTTGAGATCAGGGCGGGGACAGGCGGTGAGGAGGCTGCGCTCTTTGCCTCAGAACTATTCAGGACGTACAGCAAATATGCAGAGAAGATGAAATGGCGTGTGGAGATCATGGACTTAAGCAATACAGAGCTTGGAGGCATCAAGGAAGCCATACTGTTGATTGAAGGGAAGGGCGCCTACAGACATTTAAAGTTTGAGTCAGGTGTCCATCGTGTTCAAAGGGTCCCGGCTACGGAGGCAAGCGGCAGGATACATACCTCAACTGTAACAGTGGCCGTGCTTCCTGAGGCAGAGGAGATAGATATACAGATAGACCCCAAGGATCTGAAGATTGATACATTTTGTTCATCCGGTCCGGGAGGACAGAGCGTAAATACCACTTACTCAGCGGTAAGGATAACACACATACCTACAGGGATAGTTGTAAGCTGTCAGGACGAGCGTTCCCAGATAAAAAACAAGGCCAAGGGCATGAGGGTACTCAGGTCAAGGCTGCTGGATATAGAAAAAGAACGACAGGAAGCTGAACTTGCGCAGAACAGGAAGTCACAGGTCGGGTCGGGTGAGAGGAGCGAAAAGATAAGGACATATAATTTTCCCCAGGGGAGGGTTACTGACCACAGGATAGGCCTGACGCTCCATAAGCTTGAATTTGTATTAAACGGGG
>JACRHA010000015.1 GCA_016234185.1 Nitrospirota bacterium | reverse complement strand
TCCATACCGCCCACGTGAAATATGGATATACGCTAAAAGAGATTGCGGATCATTTGCGTATTCACTATACTACAGTAAGTAAGGCAATTGCGGGATTTGAGAAAAAGTGAGTTTTCAAGACTTGACCCCTATGTGTTGTTCTATGTGTTGTTTTCCCCCCCTGTAATAAAAATTCCAGGAGATGATTGTTGTATTTTCGTGCAGATTTTTAGATGAGGCAATTCGATGGCTTGACTCTGACAAATTATACTATATAATTTGTAGCCAATTTAAAACCCTGCAATAAAACGGTCATACATGGGATCAGCGAGAGAAGACATATATTACTGGCTTGCCTTAAGATCCATTCCGGGTGTTGGGAATGTCAATTTTAAAAGGCTTATTGAGACCTTCGGGTCTCCGGAATGCGCCCTATCTGCAGGCCTCTCTGAATTATTAAAAATGGAAGGCATAGGCAGTTCTTTAGCAAACAATATAGTCCGGTTTAAACCCGATAAAAAGATAATTGATGAGATCGATGAGGTAGAGAGGTTAGGTATAACTGTTATAACCCTGAATAACAGCGCCTATCCGGAAAGGCTCAAGAAGATCTATGATCCGCCGCCGATATTATACATTAAAGGAGAAATAAAAAAAGAGGATGAAAACGCCATATCAATAGTAGGCGCCAGAAATGCGACGACATACGGAAGGACGATAACGGAAAGGTTAAGCAGTGAATTGGTATCTTATGGTTATACGATTGTAAGCGGAATGGCGAGGGGGATAGACACCTTTGCGCATCACGGGGCAATGACAGCTGGAGGGAGGACTATAGCGGTTTTGGGGTCGGGCATTGATATATTATATCCCCCCGACAACAGGGAGTTGGCCGGCAAGATCGCTGAAAATGGCGCAATAATATCCGAATTTGAGCCAGGGACCCCGCCGGAAAGGATAAACTTCCCAAAGAGGAACCGGATCATAAGCGGTATCTCGGCAGGGGTGCTGGTTATAGAGGCATCAAATGACAGCGGTTCATTGATAACAGCCAATGCCGCCCTTGAACAGGGGCGGGAGGTCTTTGCAATCCCCGGGAATATCAATTCAAGGAATAGCAGCGGCACAAATGGCCTGATAAAAAAGGGTGCAAAGCTTGTAGAAAATATAGATGATATACTTGAAGAGTTAAGACCTCAACTTGCCAAAAGGGAAGTTGACATGTTAAATAAAGAAGAAAGACACAATCTTTCAGGAGAGGAAGAATTAATCTGTAACCTTATGTCATATGAACCAAGACATATAGATGAAATTACCTTTGGCAGCGGCCTTCCCTCCTCCAGGGTCTCAACAATCTTATTGAACCTGGAACTAAAGGGCGCAGTCCGGCAGCTTGACGGAAATATGTATATTAAAAGATAAATCTGATAGATAATTTTTTGGAGGTTAGATGTCTAAGTCAGTAGTAATAGTCGAGTCGCCTTCCAAGGCCAGGACAATCAGCAAGTACCTTGGAAGGGATTATATAGTGCGAGCATCAATGGGTCATGTAAGAGACCTGCCTGTGAAAAAATTGGGCATAGATATAGATAACGATTTTAAACCTGAATATGTAACGATCAAGGGCAAGGGAAAATTTATCGATGAGATTAAGAAGTCGGCCAAGACTGCAAAAAAGATCTACCTTGCACCCGACCCTGACCGTGAGGGGGAGGCCATTGCCTGGCATATAGCCGAGGAGCTAAATGGCAACAGCGATAAGATCTACAGGGTTCTTTTCAACGAGATTACAGAAACTGCAATAAAGAGGGCAATGGAACACCCGGAGAGACTGGATCTCAAGAAGGTAAATGCACAGCAGGCCAGGAGGATACTCGACCGGATTGTGGGATATATGCTAAGCCCCCTTTTATGGGAAAAGGTAAGAAGGGGGTTAAGTGCAGGAAGGGTGCAGTCTGTAGCTGTGAGACTTATATGCGAAAGGGAGAGTGCGATAACATCCTTTGTAACCGAAGAGTACTGGTCCATAACTGCAAGGCTTGAAGGAAAATTGCCTCCCCCCTTTGAGGCAAAGCTTTTCAAAAAAGGCGATGAGGAGATCGAGATAGGGAACGGGGCCGCGGCCGCTGAGGTAGTAAAAATCCTGGAAGGGAGAAGTTTTATAGTAAAGAATATCGAGAAAAAGGAGAAGAGGAGGAATCCCGTACCGCCATTCATCACAAGCAGACTTCAGCAGGAGGCAGCACAGAAGCTAAGATTCTCCCCAAAAAAAACCATGCTATTGGCCCAGCAACTTTATGAAGGGATAGAGATAGGAGATGAGGGTCCTGTGGG
>JACRHA010000014.1 GCA_016234185.1 Nitrospirota bacterium | reverse complement strand
TTTTTCACTCATACCCCATTCGGTCACCATTCGCCTTGCAAGCTCGGTCGCCCGCTCAAGGTCATTGCCAGCCCCTGTGGTCGTATGTTTCAGTGCGATCTCCTCTGCAGCCCTGCCTCCAAGAAGAACCGACAGAGCCTTCAAAAGATAGTCCTTAGAATAAGTGTATCTGTCATCTATAGGTAGCTGCTGTGTAACCCCAAGTGTCCTTCCCCTGGGGATGATGCTAACCTTATGTATTGGGTCAGTGCCTGGTGTTAGCTTTGCGACAAGTGTATGGCCTGCCTCATGGTAGGCGGTATTCTTCTTCTCTGTCTCGCTTATTATCATGCTCTTTCTTTCAACACCCATCAGGACCTTATCCTTTGCTGCCTCAAAATCAGACATCTCGACCCTACTCTTTGACTTTCTTGCTGCAAGCAAGGCTGCCTCATTAACAAGATTTGCAAGATCAGCACCAGAAAAGCCGGGTGTTCCACGGGCTATCTGCTCAAGGCTGACCCTCTCATCAACCGGGATGTTTTTTGTATGAACCTTGAGTATTTCAAGTCTTCCCTTCACATCAGGTTGTGGGACAACTACCTGCCTGTCAAATCTGCCTGGCCTTAGAAGTGCGGGGTCGAGGACATCAGGTCTGTTTGTGGCTGCAAGGATAATGACTCCCTGATTGCTCTCGAAGCCATCCATCTCTACTAAGAGCTGATTCAGGGTCTGCTCACGCTCGTCATGGCCTCCCCCGAGACCTGCTCCCCTGTGGCGTCCAACAGCATCTATCTCATCAATAAAGATAATGCATGGTGCATTCTTCTTTGCCTGTTCAAAAAGATCCCTGACCCTCGATGCACCAACTCCAACAAACATCTCTACAAAGTCAGAGCCTGATATCGAGAAGAACGGCACTCCAGCTTCGCCTGCAATAGCCCTTGCAAGAAGGGTTTTACCTGTCCCTGGTGCACCAACTAAAAGTACACCCTTTGGAATCTTACCTCCAAGCTTCTGAAACTTCTGGGGGTCCTTGAGAAAGTCTATAACCTCCTGAACCTCTCCCTTTGCCTCTTCTATTCCCGCAACATCAGCAAAGGTTACCTTGACCGACTTTTCAGAGACCAGTTTTGCCTTTGCCTTACCAAAGGATAATGCCCTGTTACCGCCTGTCTGCATCTGTCGCATGAAGAATATCCAGACAAGGGCAAGGAAGATTATAGGACCCCATGAGAAAAAGAGGTTCCAGTACCACGGGTTCTGTTCTGCAGGTCTTGCAGTAATCCTTACATTCTGAGACCTTAAAATCTTTACAAGGTCAGGATATTCCGCAGTATATGTCTTGAACCTTTTACCATCTTTTAATCTGCCAGTTATATGGCTCTCTTTCATGACAACCTCTTCAACCTCACCCGCCTCAAGCCTGGTCATAAATTCAGAAAATATTATCTCCTCTTCCATCTTCTTGGGAGCGCTTAGAAGATTGAAAAGAAGTATCATCATCACCCCGATTAATAACCAGACAAATAGACTTCTATAAATGTTCAATCCATTACCTCTATTTTTATTTTAGCATATCAAGGGGGCTATTTTCAGTAAGACATACCCTCACCTTCTATTAGCTTTTTTTGCAGCTTTATCAGACTGTTTATACCCTCTTCTGCAAGTTTTATAAGAGTGTTTAATGTTTCCTTTGAAAAAGGTACCCCCTCTGCAGTTCCCTGTATCTCGACGAGCTTTCCACTTCCTGTCATCACAATATTCATGTCCACCTCTGCTATAGAGTCTTCTAAATAACAGAGGTCCATCATCGGCTCGCCATTGACAATCCCTACGCTTACAGCAGCAAGATAGTCCTTGATTGGCATCTTTTCTATAAGCCCGTTTCTCAGTGCGTATCTCAATGCATCTGAGAGGCATATAAACGCACCTGTTATTGCTGCTGTCCTTGTGCCTCCGTCTGCCTGTATTACATCGCAGTCTATCCATATTGTCCTTTCGCTGAGGGTTGACAGGTCAACAACAGACCTGAGTGCCCTGCCTATAAGCCTCTGTATTTCGTGAGTCCTTCCACCAATCCTGCCTGTGCTTGATTCTCTCATAATCCTTGTCGGCGTTGACCGTGGAAGCATTGAGTACTCAGCTGTTATCCATCCCTTCTTCTGGTCCTTCAGAAAAGGTGGAACCTTGTCCTCAATTGAGGCCGTACATATTACCCTTGTATT
>JACRHA010000092.1 GCA_016234185.1 Nitrospirota bacterium | reverse complement strand
TTGTCCTTGGATCCACTGTCGTCTTATTCTCACGATGGGTCTCAGGAATTACGAACCTCTCATTATAGGTCGCCAGAGAGTTGATCCTGTAGATACCGTGGACATCCTCCTCAGAAAGGCCTACCGCAGACATTGCTGATCTGACTGCCCCCTCTCCGACGTCGCCGACCCGTTTCTGCCTCCAGTACATCCTGACAGCCATCTGTTTCTTCAGAGATTCAAGCACCAGACTCTCATTACCGGCAGCAAGAAGGTTTGCGATATATTTTATCGGGATCCTCATCTTGTCAATATCATTAAAGAAGTCATCGGCCTCAGGATCGAACATTCCTCCCCTGTCCGCCTTTGCCTGATGAAGGATCGGCGATAGAGGCGGGATATAGAAGTTCATCGGCAATGTCCTGAATTCCGGATGATTCGGCAGAGATATCCTCCATTTCTTAAACAGATTGTAAGATGGTGACCGCTGTGCAGCAGATATCCAGTTATCTTCTGCACCCGCCCTACGGGCCGCATCAATGACCTTAGGATCAAAGGGATCAAGGATTATATCTCTCATCCCCTCAACGATCCTGTCTTCAGGGAGCTTTGCTGTGTCCTCTATCCTCTCGGCATCATATATAAGAACGCCGACTGTCCTGATCCTGCCGACACAGGAATGGGCGCAGGCATTGGCCTGTCCGGTCTCTGTCCTCGGATAGCAGAATATGCACTTCTCCGATTTGCCGGTTGCCCAGTTGTAGTAGGGCTTTTTATACGGACAAGCGCTTACACAGAACCTCCATGCGCGGCATATATCCTGATCGAGAAGGACTATGCCGTCCTCACCCCTCTTATACAAAGCGCCTGAAGGACATGATGCAACACAACCCGGATTGAGGCAGTGGTTGCAAATCCTCGGCACATAGAAATAAAAGAGCTTATGGAATTTTGTCAAGCACTCCTTCTGTGACGCTGAAAGATTTCTGAGGTTCGGGTCATTGGTTGCATAGAGTGGTGAGCCACCGAAATCATCGTCCCAGTTCGGGCCGAGGGATATCTTCTCCATGAACTCACCCGTTATTAATGACTTTGGCCGCGCCACCGGTTGATTATCGCCAAGCGGTGCATTGAAGAGATTCTGATAATCAAAGGTAAACGGCTCATAATAGTCATCTATGGTCGGCAGGTTCGGCTGGAAGAAGATATTGGCAAGTGTCCTGATCTTGCCGGGACCCTTTAACAATTTCAGCCTGAGGGATCCACCGTCGGTCTCCCAACCACCTCTATACCTTTCCTGATCTTCCCAGGTTACGGGATACCCTGTACCGGGCTTTGTCTCCACATTGTTCCACCACATATACTCAGCGCCCTGACGCGATGTCCAGACATTCTTGCAGGAGACACTGCAAGTATGACATCCGATACACTTGTCAAGGTTAAAACTCATTGATAGTTGAAATCTGACGTCCATTACCACTTCACCTCCTGATTCTTCATTTTTCTCACCAGGATGGTTGTATCCCTGATGATTGGGATTGGTCCCCACGCGTTAAAACCATAGGAGAACTGCCCGTAACCACCGGTACTCAGTGTGGGGAGTTTCAGCCTCTGTCTTGTAAGGCTGTTATGGAACCCGCCCCTCCTCTTCTCCCTCTGCTCTGATTTGGGGACATTAACGGTCGTCTCCTGAGAATGGTATGCAAATGCAACGCCTGACGGTATCCTTCCGCTCACAATCGCCCTGCAGCAGAAGATACCATTGTCGTTGTATGCCTCCACCCAGTCATTGTCCATGATACCGACGCTCTCTGAATCCTTGTCGTTGAGCCAGATTGTGTTACCGCCGCGCGAGAGGGTCAGCATCCTCAGGTTATCATAGTGAGTGGAATGGATCTGCCACTTCCCATGCGGGGTAATGTAGTTGAGTTGCAGGGCGCCGCTCTTGTCACTCTTGACAAGCTCGTTCATCTTATTCGGATCGAGTTTGTACTTATGGGTGACTAACGCCTCACCATAGTCAAAGTAGACCGGATGATCGAGATAGTAGTGCTGACGGCCTGTCAGTGTCCTCCACGGGAGCCTGTATTCAATCTGCAGGCAATAGGCGCTATAGACTCGCTTATTGAGCACGATGCCGGTCCAGATCGGAGCGGTCAGCCACCTCTTCGGCTGTGCCACTATATCCTCATATGAAATCTTCACATCCCTTGTAGGCCCGCCTATTTCATCTGCTATCCCATGCCAGTGTTCGTTGATCTTGATCTCATCGCCCAATATGGCCTTGACAGACTGTTTTGCCTCCTGGTACTGCTCAGCATGGAGACCCGTATGGTGTTCCTCAATCTCCCACGCCTCGAAATTGACCTCGCCATTGGTGAGCGCCGAGAAGTGCATTATTACATTAGCCACTTCTCTCGCATCACGCAGCGATATATACTTCTCACCGTCAAACTCAACCTTGCGGATATGCTCATCGCTGATGTACTGATCATAGTACTTTTTACCCGCAACCATAATGCCGTGGAAGCCATACTTGGTCTTCTGAAGCGGTCCCAAAGAACCGTGCCTATTGAATATGTTCACATAGTCCCTTGTTATAATACCCAGATTAGGCATGGTAACGCCCGGTATAGCCTCACACTGCCCCTTCTTCCAGTCCTCTATGCCGTTAAGGGCAGGCTGTGTCATCTCGCCGGGAGAATCATGCATCAGAGGAGTCATCACCACATCCTTCATCGGCCTTGGGAGGTGTTTCTTGGCAAGCTCTGCGAACTTCTGCGCAAGGAACTCAAATGCATCCCAGTCGCTCTTTGACTCCCAGTTGGGCCGGACACCCGCGCCCAGTGGGACATAGTATGAGTGAAGATCTGTAGAGTTTATATCCTCCTTCTCGTACCAGTGCGCTGCCGGAAGGACTATGTCACAATAAGTCGGCGTAGTATTCATACGGATATTGAGGTCGCAGAGGAGATCGAGTTTGCCGAGCGGACTCTCCCTGTATTTCATCTCCCTGAGATATGGCTTTGCCACCTCAGTGCAATCCATATTGTGGTGCGTGCCGAGGAGGAACTTGAAGAAGTATTCCTGACCTCTGGCGCTTGAACCAAGGGCATTGCCGCGCCATATCATCCAAATCCTAGGCCAGTTCTCCGGTGCATCAGGATCGTCTACAGAAAACTGCAGAGCGCCACTCTTAAGCTGCTTCACGGTATAATCAACAATCTCTGCATCGGTCTTGGCGCCTCCCCTCTGGGCCTCTTCAGCTATAGCAAGGCTGCTCTTGTTAAATTGAGGATACCACGGGAGATGCCCCATCCTGACAGCCCTTACCTGATAATCCGCACAATGCTCATATTCAAGGGCAGCCGGATCAGGGACAGGGACGTAATCCGTGATCTTTGAGTCATACTTCCACTGCTGGGTATTGATATACCAGTAGCTCGGTGTATTCTGCAGGCGTGGCGGCCTGTGCCAGTCGAGCGCAAGGGCTACCTGCCCCCATGAATCGAATGCGGAAAGTTTCTCCTGACCCACATAGTGGTTCTGACCGCCGCCATTTCTGCCGACACATCCGCATAACATCAGCGCAGTAATAAATGACCTGTAGATAAGGTCAGAATGGTACCAGTGGTTGCTGCTTGCGCCGCTGATAACCATTGACCTTCCCTTGGTGACCTCTGCATTGGATGCGAATTCTCTTGCAACCTGAATGGTAGTATCACGACCAATACCGGTATACTTCTCCTGCCATGCAGGTGAGAAGCCCTTGTCATCATCATAGTTCCGTGCAAAATCACCGCTCAGACCCGGACGGGCAACTCCAAGATGCGATACAAAGAGATCAAAGACAGTAGTTACGGGAATCTTTCCCTCTTTCGTCTCGACATATTTGAAGGGAACCTGTCTCTTGTAGACATCACCCGTATCGAGCTCATAGAATACACACTCGAGGACACCGTCCTTGCTGTCAATAAAGGTAAGGGCCGGATCGAACTGTTCACCGGACTTCTCATCCTTTATCATGGTGTTCCACTTGCCTTCACTCTCTTTCCTCTTTGGATACCTGAAACCCATGCCGCCATGTATGATCCGCGCCTTGTTGGTTTTGGTATCCCACATGGCAAACTTCCACTCAGGGTTGTCTGTATCAGCATACTCCTTCATGTCACAGGCCCTTAAGAAACGGCCGCCCTCATACCCATTCTTCGACTTCCGGAATTTAATCAGGTGCGGCAAGTCGGTGTACTGTTTGGAATAATTTATAAAGTAAGGGACCTGCCTGTCTATATAGTACTCCTTCACGATGACATGGTTGATCCCCATCCACCATGCGCCATCAGATCCGGTCTTAACAGGAACCCAGAGGTCAGAGTACTTGGCAACCTCTGCATAGTCCGGTGAACAAACGACCACTTTTGCGCCACCCATGCGGAGCTCGGATACATAGTGGCAGTCGGCAGTCCTCGTCCTGTTTGGGGTTGCTCCGGTAATAACCACATAACCTGCGTTATACCAGTCAGCGCTCTCGCAGACATCCGTCTGCTCACCCCAGATCTGGGGATGTGCATTTGGCAGATCAGTATAGTAGTCATAGAAACTCATGCTGACACCGCCAATAAGCTGGTGGTATCTGGACCCTGCCGCATAACTTATCTGTGACATGGCCGGGATCGGTGAAAAGCTGATGCACCTGTCCGGTCCGTAGGTCTTGATGGTATGGATCTGTGCTGCTGTTATTATCTCGGAGGTTGTATCCCAGTCACTCCTCCTGAATCCACCCTTACCCCTCGACCATTTGATCTTCTTGTGGAGTTCGGCATTATCAACAATGCTCTTCCATGCATCCACCGGGTCCGCGTGTCTTGACCTCGCCTCTCTCCATGCATCAAGCAGCGGGCTGCGAACATATGGATACTTCACCCTTACCGGGCTATAAACATACCACGATGCGGAAATACCCCTCTGGCAGCCTCTCGGTTCATACGGGGGAATCTTGTCATCAATAGCCTCATAATCAGTCGCCTGAAGCTCCCACGTGATGACCCCGTCCTTGACGTAGACCATCCAACTGCATCCACCGGTGCAATTGTTTCCGTGAGTGCTTCTCACGGTCTTGTCATACTGCCAGCGGTTTCTGTAAAACTCTTCCCAACCACGTTTTGTTGGGTCAACAATGTCTTGAATCCATGTAGCCATTTATCTATTTCCCTCCTTTCCCACCATAATTTCTCCATATTGCCTCATGTGCGGTACCTCCAACACGGTTCCTGTATCTACCGCTCCATACGATACCAAAGAAGATCATTATACCCACGAAGCCTGCTGCACCTATGCCGACAAAGGCGCCTGTCTTGGAAGTCTGTTCAGCAGGTAATGTGCTGAAAAATGCCTTCAGATGTAATACCTCCTCATCTGTCACATTTCTCTTTGAAAATATAGCCCCCATTATAGGAGTACCAGGGCTGTTAATCCACGCTGCCGCTATAAGGGGGTTTGCAGGGGCTGGCCCGACGCCATACTTCTCATTGGGCAGCATCAGGTTTGGTCCAAGTGCGCCGCCGCCCAGCGCTCCTACGCCAACGTTGTGGCATGATATGCAGGGGGGGCCGCCGTTCGTAAACCTCTTTCCTCCGGTATACAGCATCTTCCCTATCTCGGGATTACCCACCGGCGCGACCTCCTCGCTTGCAGTGGCCTGCTGAGGCTCTTCTGCACTTGCAAGCATGGGAATGCCTGCTATCACTACAACGAGGAATACAACCAACAACACTACTTGAAACCTCTTTTCAAACATCGTCTTAAGCATATTCTCCTCACACCTCCCTTCTATGTCTAAATTTCAAACTACCTGAACACCCACAAGACAGGACAGGGTGACTTCTTCGTCACCTTGTCTATCACACTCCCGTAAAAGACCTTTCCCAGTGGTGAATAACGGTGGCTCGCCATCACGATGATGTCGGCATTTCGCTCTATGGCAACCCCGACTATTTCGTATGCGGCGTCTCCCTCTCTCAAGACCATCTCGTAATTCTTGAAACCTGTTTTCTCAAGTTTATCCTTTGTCTTATTTAACAGATCTTCACCCTCACCGCGCCATCCCTCGTGAATGGTCTCCCACTCCGGCGAGTGGGTAGCTACATCTCCCGCCTTATACCATTTTTCTACCACATGAACTAATAATAGCTTTGCATTTGATACCTTACTTATATATACGGCATCTTCTAATGCCTTATCTCCCAGATCCGAACCGTCAACAGGACAGATGATATTCTTATACTCCATGTCCTACCTCCTCCCTGATCCTACCCTCTCTGATCCTCTTCGCGCGCTCTTCTGACGTAAGCGCCATGCCGCCCTTGCCCACCCATGTACTAGTCCAGTGTTTCTGTATTACCAGGTACATGACCAGGATACCGGCGGCCAGAACCCCCCAGACCATGAAGCCGAACCTGTAACTGCCCAGATATTGCCTGGAGAAGCCCATTATGTTCGGTATAAAACCACCGCCAAGTGCGCCGACCTCTCCAATGAGGCTCATAGCAATCGCACTGGCGCCAATCCATCTAAGCGGGACAAGCTGAAAGGTGGAACCGTTGCCGGCGCCAAGCCCGAAGAAGAGGATGATCAGGAATAGTACGGCGATTCCAAACGGCGGCATGCCGGACACAATGAATGAGACAACCCCAATAATGATGCATATAATGATCATTACGCGGAGGCCACCAAACCGGTCTGCAATAAATCCCCCTGCGATACGTGATATGCTGGCCATGATTGCGATTAGCGCCGACCACTTACCCATCGCCGCCAGTGGGATGCCATACTCGAAATGGAGGAAGGTCGGCAGGAAGTTCGTCAATCCGATATAGCCGCCGAAGGTAAGTATATATGAGATATTAAACACCCATGAATCCTTTTGAATCAGCACCTTTAAATATTCGGCAAGCTCCTTCTTCTGGCGGTCTGGCGGCTCCTTTGCAAAAAACAGCATGAACAAAAAGGCCGGGATCATCAAACCGGCACCGGCCAAGTATGCGGTCCGCCATCCATAGGCCAGTGCTATAGGCGGGCCGAAGAGCATAGCTATTATCGCACCACTGTTACCGGCGCCGGCGATGCCGATCGCAAGGCCTTTATGTTCCGGAGGGAACCATCCACCACCCAGCGAGAGCGCCACGCCGAAGCTTGCCCCTGCAACACCCAGCATGACGCCCATGATTAGCACGTTAGTATAGCTCGTTGCAAAGAAATAACCCCATGTCAGGGCGAACATGATCGTCCCCATCTCTATCAAGGCGACTGTCTTTCTACCTATATACTGCGATGCCAGACCAAGCGGAAAACGCATTAGTGCGCCGGTTAAGATCGGCACCGACACCATGAAACCCCTTTCTACAGGAGTCAAACCGAACTCCTTGCTTATGAACGGTCCAAGCGCGCCGTCCAGGACCCATATAGCAAAGCAAAAGTCAAAGTATAAAAAAGACGCAAAGAGTGTAGGCGGATGACCCGATTTTAAGAATGTTTTAAAACCTGCCATGATAAAGTCCTCCTTCCTTATAATAATAATTATAATAATAGTTCCTGCAATACAGATGCCATTGTCGTTATCTTATCATAACTATATGAAAATGCAGTGTTTTTACGTTTTTTACGAAATTTAAGAGAAATTATCGCTGTTACGTGAATGTAACAGCAAGATAAATAAGATGAGCTATTTTAATGGTTTTGGATTGAATCTTAATGAAGATACAGCAGGCGGAGATGTGTTACGATAATGTAACAATTAGGCATACTTATTAGGGGCATACTTATCATTGGCATACTTATCAGGGCATACTTATCAGGGGCTCTCTATCTCTTCTTTCTTCATCAGGCCATACAACTTGCACTTTTCCCAGAGGGTCTTTCTTGATATGCCGAGCATCTTTGATGCAAGGGTCTTATTTCCCTTTGTCTCTTTAAGTACCTGAGAGATATACTGCTTTTCAAAGAGTGGCAGAACCGTAGTCAGCGGTTCCGAATAGTTGATCTTATCCCCGATCTTAATGCCCTCACGGCATATGTTACATATATCCTCAGGAAGGTCCCATGGCTGTATCTCCTTATCCCTGCATAAGGTAAGAGCCCTTTTAATTGCATTCTCAAGCTCCCTCACATTTCCAGGGAAATCGTACTTAAGCAAAAATTCTCTTGCATCAAGTGAAAGATTTTTGCCCTGTCTGTTCATCTGCCTTGAGTATATATTCAAGAAATGTTCCGCAAGGAGGAGGACATCTTCCTTCCTTTCCCGTAACGGTGGAAGCGGAACAGGCACGACATTCAATCTGTAATAAAGGTCCTCCCTGAAGGTCCCTTTTTGTACCTCTTTTTTAAGGTCCCTCTGGGTGGCACAGATAATCCGAACATCTATACTAATGGTGCTTGTGCCGCCAAGCCTTTCAAATTCCTGCTCCTGAAGGACCCTTAACAGTTTTACCTGTACCGCCTGGGTAATCTCCCCAATCTCATCAAGGAAGAGCGTCCCCTTATGCGCGAGCTCAAACCTCCCCTTCTTCTGCTTTAACGCGCCTGTAAATGCCCCCTTCTCATGGCCAAACAGCTCTGCCTCAAGCAGTGTCTCCGGTAGTGCGGCACAACTTACCTTTATAAATGCCTCATCCTTCCTCGGACTGTTATAGTGGATGGCATTGGCAACAAGCTCCTTACCTGTGCCGCTCTCTCCATTAATAAGCACGGTAGTATCAGTGGGGGCAATAATCTTTATCTTCTCAAAGACATCCTGCATCTTCTCGCTTCTTCCAATAATCCCGCTGAAGTCATATTTCTCCTCAATCTTCTCCTTGAGGTATACATTCTCATCTTCAATGTCCTTTATCTCTATCAGGCGTCTTACCGTGAGGATAAGCTCATCCATTGAGAAGGGTTTTGTGATATAGTCATAGGCCCCCTGTTTCATGGCCTCAACAGCGGTCTCCACTGATGCATAGGCGGTAATCATCAGGACCTTTGTACCAGGTGAGAATTGTCTGCATGCCTTCAGTATCTGCAGGCCATCAACCTCCGGAAGCTTGAGGTCGGTTATAACCACATCATAAGAATTATCCTTTACTGCCTTAAGTCCATCACTCCCTGATGCCGCACTGAGGGTATTATACCCTTCTGACTTGAGGGCATCACTGATGGATATTCTCATTAGAGGCTCGTCGTCTATGATGAGGATTTCTGGAATCTTGTGCATTGTAATGCTCATTTCTACCCCCCACCCTAACCCTCCCCCTCAAAGGGGGGAGGGAATGGATGGGGTGACTCCCGCTACCCCCTACCCTGCTGCCTTCAACGGCAATTTAATCGTAAACGAGGAGCCTTTACCTTCCTCGCTCTTCACATCAATCCTGCCGGAGTGCTTTTCCACAATACCGAGGCTCACCGCAAGGCCGAGCCCCGTCCCTTTCCCTACATCCTTTGTCGTAAAGAACGGGTCAAATATCTTTGACATTATATGCGGCGGGATACCGGTGCCATTGTCAGTTATAGCTATACAACACCAGCCGTCCTCATTAAAGGTGCTCACCTTTATCTCCCCCTCCCCTTTTACCGCCTGGACGGCGTTCAGCAGCATATTCATCACCACCTGTCCTATTTTGTGCTGATCAAGCATCACTTTTGGAAGTTTTAAATCAAGTTCCTTTTTAAGCCTTATGACGTTCTTTGTTATGGCATAACTCATAAGAGAAAGGACATCTTCAACAAGGTTATTCACATCTATGGCGGTAAGCTGCGGTTCGTGCTGTTGTGAGAAGTCCAGAAGCTGCTCAACAGTCCTCTGCACCCTCTGTATGCCATCCTCCATTGACTTGATATAAAGCCCCTCCCTCTCCTTGGGTAACCGCTTGTTTCTGAGGTTATAGAGACAATTCATTATCCCGCCGATCGGGTTATTTATCTCATGGGCGATGCCGGCTGCCAACTGGCCTATGGCTGACATCTTTTCAGCCTGTGCAACCTGCTGCTCAAGCCTGTTCCTTTCGGTTATGTCATATGCTATAACCAATACCCCGGCCATCTCCTCTTCACTGCCCCTGAGAGGTGAGATACTGAGAACTGCATATTTCATCTCACCCGATTTATTCATTATCTCTACCTCATATGTCTGTCTTATACCCTCAGCTACCGTCCTCTTGAGTCTCTCACCCTTGTGCTTCTTCGAGAGGATTTTGAGAAAAGAGCTCCCTATCAATTCTTCCTTCCTGTAACCCCACTCTTCTACCTTTTTGTTCACGTATGTAATTACACCCTCATGGTTGAGGGTAAAGATAACATCGTTTGCGCCTTCAAGGAGATTTTCGAGATAATCCTTGGTCTCTTTTAACTCCCTCGTCCTGTCTGAAACCCTCTGTTCAAGGATCTCATGGTATTCCCTTAAATGCCTCTCTAACCTCTTCCTGTCAGTGATATCCCTCACGAAGGCCCTTGTTTTTATGAATTGACTTGTTATAGGGTGATAAAGTGCGGTGGCAGATATCTCCGTATCTATCTTCTTCCCATCCTTTATGATAAACTGGGTCTCCACCCTGCTTTTAGCCTCTTTAATCACCCTCTCTACATGCTTTTTCACCCGCTCTTTGAACTCTTCCGGGACTATATCCTCAAGCCTCTTATTTCGCATCTCCTCAATGGTGTAGCCGAGGATGTTAAGCTCGGTCTTATTTACACCTACAAAGTATCTCTCGGCGTTAACTGAATGTATCATCTCGGGAGAATTCTCTACAAGATCCTTATACCTCTCCTCTGAAATCTCAAGTTCCTTGTTTCTCTCCTCGAGGGTTGTGTAAGTCTTACTTAACTCCTCTGCCATCCTGTTAAATTGATCCGCCAGTCTTTCTATCTCATCATCTGTCTTAATATACAGACGGTGGTCGAGTTTACCCTGTCCTATAAGCTCTACACCCTTGTATAGTTCGTTTATCGGTTTAACTATATCCCCTGCGGCATATACTGCCGTAAGGGCAAGAAAGACAATGAGCACAAAGGCAAATATACTCACACGGGCAAGGAAGGAATATATGGGGGCATACATCTCATTAGGGCTCTGTCTTATAAAGACATACCATCTGTTCCCGTCAAGCCAGCCATAGTCAGGACGTATGGTTGCCTCCACAGGGGCAAAACCGACTATAGAGTCTTTACCCCCATGTGCGTCATCGTCTGCTACACCCCATCCGGGTTTAACACGTGTTATCATATTAAACAGGCCTGGACTTACATGGTGGCTTCCCATAGGGAACATTGGACACATAATTATTGTCCCTTTAGAATCAACAAGTGTTGCATGGCCCGACTTGCCAATTCGTACAGTGTTTATAATCGCAAGGAGATTGTCCACGGTGTATCTTATTACAACCACACCAATAGCCTTACCATTATCCATAACAGGCGCTGCTATATTCATTAAATACTTGCCGATCTTATTATCAAGTTTTAAGTCCCCAACATACACCTTGCCTTTGCCATTGTTATATGCGGCAGTAAACCACCTTTCATTTTTAAAGTTATTCTCATCGCCTTCACTTCTCCCTGCAATGTAGTCCCCTTTACTATCGGCTATTATAAGGCTATGGACCTCTTTCTCATCAAAAGATTTAAACTGTCTGATATAATTATTTATTTTTTCTCTTTCGTAATTTCCATACCTTATTGCATCTCTAATATCCGGAGATATGGTCAGCCTCTGGACATCAGTCACCTCACTCGTTATCACCATCTCGACTTTATGGGCAGTCCCATTTGCCTCTTCCTGGAAGTAGTCACCTATAGAATCCCTAAGGGCTCCCCTGACATCAAGGTATGTAAGATAGAGGCCGGCGACGAGGGGCATGATGCTTATAATAAGCATTGACCTTATGATCCTCTTACGGATCCCGCTTCGGACGCCAAAAATTTCCATGGTAAATCCTTTATAAAGGGGTCAAGGGGTCAAGGGGTCGAGGATTCAAGTGAGTAATATCGATCCCTGACTTATTGAACCTTATTATACATACATTCTATCGTAGTATCAACTCCACTTGACCCCTTGACCCCTCGAATCCTTGAACCCTATAAAAGCCCTTTATCAGCAAAGCTTATGTACTCCTTTTCCCCCATTATTATATGATCAAGGACCTTTATGCCGATTAGCTCGCCTGCGGAGACAAGCCTTTTTGTTATCTCTATATCCTCGGGGCTTGGCGAGGGATCGCCGCTTGGGTGATTGTGCACGAAGATAACAGATGCCGCCGAGTTTTTAATGGCCTGAATATAGACTTCTCTCGGATGGACGATGGACGATGTAAGGCACCCCTCAGAGACTAAATACTCGGCAAAAATCCGGTTTTTTCCATCCAGCATCAAAAGATTGAATACCTCCTTTTTAAATCCCTGGAAGTATGGGATATAGTGGCGGTATATATCATATACGTCCTTGCTTGAAAGGACACGCCTCTTTTTGCCCAACGGATATGAGGCAGCCCTTTTCCCTATCTCAAGCGCTGCCTTTATCTGAGCGGCCTTTGCCGGCCCCACCCCTTTTATGGAGCATAGTTCATGTACAGTGGCTCCTGACATGGCCCTGAAATCTCCATAATGCTGCAATATCTCCATGGCAAGATCCAGTGCGCTCTTCCCTTCACTTCCAGTACTCAGCACTATCGCCAGGAGCTGTGCAGGAGAAAGGTTCTCAGGGCCGTTTTTCAGCAGCCTTTCCCGCGGCCTTTCATCCTCAGGCCAGTTGACGATGTTGACATTGTTCATGAAACACTCCCCTTAAATATTCGGGGTCACGGGGTCGAGGATTCGAGGGGTCAAGTGAAAATCTAACAAATTGACACTTGACCCCTCGACCCCTTGACCCCTTGACCCCTTGACCCCTATCCTTTATACTTTAACCCATGACCGGCATGAACAGGATATACAAGGAGTTTGGCATTGCCTTAGACGGGCTCAAAAAGGGGCTTTTCGAGATAGCAATTACTATGAGCGAAAACACCCAGATAGCAAAGCTCCTCTATCAGATATTTGAACTTGAGAAAAAGATAGACAAACTCTATGTCAAGACAGGCCAAAGGGTACACGAGCTCCACCACCTTTCATTTGCCGAAATATTGAATAATGATGACATCAAAGGGCATATAAATAAGATCAAGGCAATCCACCTTGATATATGCAGGCTCGAGAAAGAGATAAATCTTTTAAGAGAAGAGAGGGTAAAATCGAAGTTAGAGGAATTGAAAAGATATATGAGGCGCGGCGGGTTCACTATTGAAGAGCTTATTGTTGAACAAAATTCGGAGGTCACAGATAAATACATTGGAGAATTAAAGCTCCCCCATGGCGCTATCATAATAGCTGTCATACACCATGAGATGTTTAATATACCTCAAGAAGGCTTAAAGCTGACTGATAGGGACAGGGTATTTATACTGAGCCCGACAGATGCTGTAAAGGAAGCAGCAGCGTTATTCTCGTCATCATTCTCATCATCTGGCTCATCATCTGGCTCATCATCTGGGAAGCTCACCTGAAAGGCTACCGTTCATGATCCCGGTTATATGAATGCTTACTATACTGTTGATGAGAGAAGAATCTGTTTTTTCATCTGAAAATCCTTGATCAAATCCCCCCTTACCCCATAATCCCCCTAAATCCCCCTTTAAAAAAGGGGGACTTTTACCCCCCTTTTCTAAAGGGGCTGGGTTCCCGTTGCTGCGAAGCATTGCAACGGGAAGGGGGATAAGCACGCGCAGGTAATTCCCTGTATATCCTTTAAGCAGCCCCGTCACTTCATCCCTTTCCTCTTCAACTAAGACATCAACCACCTTTCCTGCATGAGCATTTTTAAAATAAAGATTCTTTTTTTCACCCAGTCCCCTTAACATCTCACTCCTGCGATCTTTAATATCCCCCCTCACACTGTCTTTTAAATTAAAGGCTGCAGTGCCCGGCCGTGGTGAATAGGCAAATACATGGAGATAAGTGAGCGGGAGCCTTTCAATAAATCTGTAGGTGTTGTCGAAATGCCATTCTTCCTCTCCCGGATAACCTACCATCACATCACATCCAATACCGACATCCTCCATCTCCCCCTTTATCTTCAATACAAGCCCTTCATAGAATGCTGCTGAATAGTTTCTGTTCATCTGCCGCAGTATATAATCATCACCACTCTGAAGCGGTATGTGCAGGTGTCTGCAGACCCGTTCCTCTGATGACATAAGTTTTATCAGTTCATCAGTCACCTCCCTCGGTTCTATAGAAGAAAGCCTGACCCTCGGAATATCTGTCTCAGACAATATCCTCTTAATAAGAGAGGAAAGTGATACTTTTGGAGATAAGTCTCTTCCATACCCGCCAAGATGAACCCCGCTTAATACAATCTCTTTATATCCTCCTGAGCGGTATAATGACATGATCTGATTTACCACATTATCGGGAGAAAGGCTCCTGCCGGCGCCTCGCGCAAAGGGTACTATGCAATATGAACACCTGCTGTCACAACCATCCTGGATCTTTAAAATTGCCCGTGTCCTTAGCGGAAACCCTGTAAGTTCCGGGCTATGTATAACAGGTGTCTTTGAGATATCACCGACAAATATCTTCCGGTCATTTATCTCTTCGCTGCTATATTTCAGGTAATCCCTCAGCGTATACTTCTCATCATTACCCAGTATCATCGTCACACCCGGAATCCTGGCTATCTCGTCAGGATTGGTCTGGGCATAACACCCTGTCACAACTACCCGTGCATTTCTATTTTTCCTGAGAGCCCTTCTAATAATCCGTCTTGACTCTGCATCGCTCTTACCTGTAACGGTACATGTGTTAACTACATATATATCCGCCTCACCATCAAACGGGACTATGGTGTAGTCGTTGCCATTAGTCACAGAAGATTGTATCGCAGCGGTATCATACTGGTTTATCTTGCATCCTAAGGTAGAGAAGGCTATTCTTGGCAATTTTACACCTCTTTTAGAAGTAAGAAGTTAGAAGTTAGAAGTTAGAAGTAAGACTAAATCTAACCTCTAACCTCTAACCTCTAACCTCTAACCTCTAACCTCTAACTTCTAACCTCTAACTTCTTTCCTCTAACTTCTATCTCCCCTCCCCTTGCAATCTTCTTTTTATGAACATGGCTGTAATGGCCACCATAGCCCCTGCACCATCAGCTACAAGATCCTTAATGTCTGACATCCTTGACGGAACAAATGATTGATGAAACTCGTCACTTATCCCGTAACCCAGGGTTATTGTTACTGTAAGAAGGGAGACCCAGAAAAAGTTTACTCCGTTCAGTGTGCCGTTGAACGCCCGGAACAGGAGTATGGCAAAGGCCGAATACTCCAACACGTGAGCCGCCTTGTCAAAGAGGGGAAACGGGTCTTTTTCCATAGAAAATGACATGGATGACATTGTGAATATGAGGGCTGCGAAGAGAATGACAGGTCCCCATAGGTAAATGAATTTTTTCATCCTACTTCACCGGTCAAAGAGGCACGGGTGGCTGACGTTATCCTGACTTTCAGCATATCGCCAGTAGAAATCCCGTCCCTTTTAGTTATATGCACAATCTTATTAGTCCGGGTGCGGCCTGTCAGCTTCCCCCTGTCCTTCTTACTATTCCCTTCTATCAAAATGTCAAATTCCCTTCCTACACATGCCTGATTTTTTAAGAGTGTTATGCAATTCTGGAGTTCAAACACCCTGTCGAGCCTGTCTTTGCTAACCGCCGATGGCACCAGCCTGTCATAAAGCCGGGCAGGTGTGTACGGCCTTTTTGAATATTTAAAGGCAAAGACGCCGTCATATTGAATTTCCATTAATGCGTCCATGGTCATGTTAAAGTCGCCATCCGTCTCTCCGGGAAAGCCTGTAATTATGTCAGTGGTAATGGAGATATCAGGAATTGCCTCCCGCACCCTTTTAATCTTGTCTTTATATTCCTTGTATGTGTAGTTCCTCTTCATCCTCTCAAGGATTTCCTCAGAGCCGGACTGGAGCGGCAGATGGAGATGTTCGCATACCTTCGGCAGTTCTGTCATGGCATCAATCAGCCTGTCACTGAAGTCAGCAGGGTGTGATGTCACAAATCTTATCCTCTCTATACCGGGGATATAATTTATCATGGAGAGCAGACCGGCAAGGCCGGCATTACCCCCGAGGTCTTTCCCGTAAGAATCTACGTTCTGTCCCAGTAGTGTCACCTCCTTGTAGCCGGCAGCAGCAAGCCCTCTTATCTCCCTGCAAATATCATCCGGTTGTCTGCTCCTCTCCCGCCCCCTCGTGTGAGGAACTACGCAAAAGGTACAAAACTTATCGCAGCCATCAATGATATTTACCCACGCCTTTACAGGATTAGACCTCTTAATGGGGATATTAACCTCCCCGGAAACATTACCGGCATATTTCGCCCTTCTCCGCCCTGTAGACACCTTATTTCTTGGTTTACCCCTACTTGTGCCAAGAAGCTTGGGTATATCAGAAATATTGTCTGTGCCAAACACCATGTCTACGTACGGAGCCTTCTCTACTATCCTCTCCCCTTCCTGCTGAGCCACACAACCGCCAACACCTATAATGAGATCGGGGTTCTCCTTCTTAAGTTCACGCAGCCTTCCTAAGTCACTGTAACACTTATACTCTGCCTTCTCACGGACACTGCAGGTATTTAATATGACCATGTCAGCCTTATCAGGAGAATCGGTAAGGGAATAACCAAGATCAGACAGGGTACCTGCAATCTTCTCTGTATCAAGCTCATTCATCTGGCAGCCAAAGGTCTTGATAAAAAGCTGTTTTGGCATAGCTATTTTAAGTTACATTGTTTAGCCTAAAAATGCAACTTATGTCCAGTTAAACAGCATTTTTCATGCCAATGTGCCGTAACAATATCTTTAAAGGGTTCACCTGAAAATACCCTCCATATCCCTGTACATATTATAGGACTTATTGCACCAACTATTGTGCATCCGCACGTTTGCCTTTTAGCCATCATTAGTGTAACATTTTTCACGGATGGATAAAGGCATTGACACCATAGTATCCCGGTTCCTAAATTACATTACGATAGAAAAGGGGCTCTCTCCAAACACTGTTGAATCGTACAGGGGTGATATAACAAAATATGTTTCATTCCTTGAGCAAAGGGGTATAGATAATATAGAAGGAATAACCATTAACCTGTTGAGGGAATATCTGGCAGATTTATTGCGGTCACATATATCCGTCTCTTCTGTCAAACGTTATAGCGCGTCTATTCGCCACTTCCATAAATTTATAATGTCAGAGGGGCTTTCAAAAGCGAATCCAACTATCTATCTTGAGACTCCACGGGGATGGCACAGGCTCCCAAAGGTCTTATCGCTTACAGAAGTAGATGCCTTGCTGAAGCAGCCTGATGAAGGCAGCCCGGAAGGGCTTAGAGACAGCGCCATGATAGAGCTTCTGTATGCTACAGGGCTAAGGGTCTCTGAGCTTGTATCCCTCAAGCATGGCAACATAAATTTAGAGGTAGGTTTTATAACTACAGTAGGAAAGGGAGGCAAAGAGAGGATTGTGCCGATGGGGGAATATGCATTAGAGAAGGTAAAGCGATATATAGAAGTGACAAGGCATGTCCTACTGAAAGGACGCCAGTCCCCCTCCCTGTTTGTGACTGCACTGGGAAGAGGGATGACACGTCAGGGTTTCTGGAAGATTATCAAAAAATATGCACGGTCTGCCGGAATACAGCATGATGTATCGCCCCATACATTGCGGCACTCCTTTGCCACTCACCTCCTTGAAGGGGGGGCAGACCTCAGGTCAGTCCAGATGATGCTAGGCCACTCAGATATATCCACCACTCAGATATATACACATATAAACAGGGAGAGGCTTAAACGGATACATTCAGAATGTCATCCCAGGCCGTGACTCTATTTTTTA
>JACRHA010000090.1 GCA_016234185.1 Nitrospirota bacterium | reverse complement strand
GCATCGCCCCTGCCAACTCAAGGGCGACAACGGCCTCGCCTATTACTGAGGCCGCAGGAACAGCACAGATATCTGACCTTTCTATAGATGCCTCAAATCTACGTTTTGTAGTTATATCCACAGATCTAAGGGGCTTATAAAGTGTGGCTATCGGTTTCATGGCGCCCCTTATAACTATATCCTCACCATTTGTAATCCCACCCTCGATCCCACCGGCATTATTAGTCTTTCTATAAAATTCACCTTTGATTTTTGAACTTTGATCTTTGAGCTTTCTGTAATAGATCTCATCATGCACCTTTGATCCCGGGAGCCTTGCGGCTTCAAAGCCCATCCCTATCTCAACACCTTTTATGGCCTGGATCGACATAAGCGACATCGCCAGTCTCGCACCAAGACGCCTGTCCCACTGGGCGTAACTACCCAGTCCTATGGGTGGGTTTGTAACTATTATCTCAAATATCCCACCAACTGTATCTCCTTTTTCTCTTGCAGAATCTATCTTCTTGATCATCTCCCTTTCAGCCGCCTGATCTGCGCACCTCAGTTCAGACCTCTCTGCCTTCCTGAAGAGCCTTGTCCGCGGGATATCCTCATGCCTTGCCCTGA
Organism: Nitrospirota bacterium; assembly: GCA_016234185.1. Lineage (GTDB taxonomy): Bacteria > Nitrospirota > Nitrospiria > JACRHA01 > JACRHA01 > JACRHA01. The sequence continues at coordinate 6,042 of JACRHA010000090.1, read as the reverse complement.
CACCTCCTATCTCCACAACATGACTTATTACATCTATCCCGAATTCACCTAGAAAGAGTTTGGCTATGGCCCCAACAGCAACCCGCATAGCCGTGTCCCTGGCGCTCGCCCGTTCAAGGACATTCCTCAGATCACTGTGTGAATATTTTATTGCGCCTGGAAGATCTGCATGGCCTGGCCTGGGTCTTGTTACAAGCGGCCCCTCTCCTTCTCCTTTTACAGCCATAACCTCCTGCCAGGACGCCCAATCCCTATTCCTTATTATCATGCCTATAGGACTGCCCAAACTTGTACCCTTCCTCACCCCTGAGACAATCTCTACCTGATCCTTCTCAATCTTCATCCTCTCCCCACGGCCATATCCGCTTTGTCTCCTTGAAAGATCCTTGCTTATTATCTCTTCGCTAATGTGAAGGCCCGCAGGCACACCCTCTAATATACCAAGGAGTAGCTGTCCATGCGATTCGCCGCCTGTCAAATACCTCATCATCCCCTATTTAATAATCTTTGGCGTTATAAAGACCAGTAATTCTGTTGTCGAATCACTTATCGACTCGTTCCTAAATAACCAGCCAAGGATAGGGATGCTGGACAAGAATGGGACCCGTTTAACGGTCTCTATTTTAGAGTTTTCGTAGATACCGCCTATGACTACTGTTTCTCCATCCTTTATCAGGACATTAGTGAATGCCTCCTTCTTGTCTATGCTCGGACCTGCTGCGCCTGTCCTTGTGCTTCCTGGCGCATTTTTTGACGCCTTCACCTTCATTATAATGCTGCCGTCAGAGGTCACATGAGGTGTCACGGCAAGGGTGAGATTGGCATCAACAAATGTGGTCTGGGTCCCCTGCTGGGATGTAGTGGCAAATGGAATCGATTCCCCCTGCTCTATCTTTGCCTCCTGGTTATCAAGGGTAGTGATCTTTGGAGAAGATATGATCTTGGTCATACCCTTTGTTTCTGACGCAGAAAGACGGAGATCAAGGTTAATCGGGTTGCCTGTCAATCGACCAAAGGTAAAGCCTAATGTGCCTGTTGGAGCTGCTGCTGGAAGATTTACCCCAAATGTAGAGGTAGGTGATCCAAAATCACCTGTTGGACCGGCGCTGATTCCTATGGCATTACTCCCTGTAATAGCCTGAAGATCGGCCCCCCACTGCACCCCCAGTTCTCTTACAAAATCGGGCTTAGCCTGGACTATCCTGGCCTCAATCATGACCTGGGGTGTTGGGGTATCGAGTATCTTAACCAGATCACTTATCTTGATGATAATCTTCTCCACATCCTTAATGATCATCGAATTTGTCCTGGCATCAATTGTGATATCACCCCTTGCGCTTAGATTCTTCTTCAAGGTCTCTGATAAATCATGGGCCTTCGCATAATTAATATTTATCACCTTTGTAACAAGATCCTCGGCCTTTATCATCGACTCCTTGGCCTTCGCCTCCTCTTCCTGTTGTCTTGCCAGACTACCCAATGTCCCTATCCTTATAACGCTCTCCTCCTCTACCTTTCCGAGATTATTCATCTTAAGGACGATATCAAGGGCCTGATCCCAGGGTACATTCAACAATTTCAACGTCCTCTTTCCCTTTACGTCCTCGGCAATGACCATATTCTTGACACTAACATCTGCAAGCAACCTTAAGATACTGGTTATCTCTGCATCCTGAAAATCAAGGGAGATCTTTCTCCCTTTATATTTCTTTGCCGAAATAGCCTCCTCAACCTTTACAGCCCTCTCCTCCTTTGCTGGTGAAGGGGGGGCCATCTCTTTTTTAGGTATCTCTTCTTGGGCCTTGGAGATCTCGGGGAAAACCTCTTTTATCGCCTTGGGTTTCTCCTCTTTAGCATCCGGGATCTCTTGATGAACCTCTTTCTTTATTTCAAGGGGGGGCGCAACAGGGGTTATCTCAGCAACCTTCCCTCCAGATTCCTCCACAGTAGGAGGAGATATCATCTTTGGGATCTTACCTGACTCCTGACTCCTGACTCCTGACTCCTGCTCTGGAACCTCTTCTTTGGCAACCTGTATCATCTCAGCAGGTTTTGTCTCAGGGAGCGGCGCCTCTGCAACCTTTGGAGCCTCCTTTCCTGTCACTTCCGGCCTCTCTTCTACGGTAACCTTTGTAGGTATAGACTCTCCAAGAAATACTATAAACTGGTCACCTTTCTTATCGATAATATACGGGGTAAGCTTATTCAGGTCGAATACTATCCTCACCTTCTCCGGATCCTTGTGCTGACCTATCCTTATCCGTTTCAATATCGGATGATCAACCTGGATGCTGGTCGGTTTCACTTGGCTCATCGTATCAGGGATATCAAATACAAGTCGTCTTTCGCCTACAATGAAGGTGTTCGGCTTCATCTCTCCGTCGCCGGTTACGGTTACCTTTATTCCCTTTTCAGACTTGTCTATATCGATCTTTGAGATGTTCCTTGCAGGAGGAAGGACCTTTTCTTCGGCCATTTGGGGTTCCAGTCCTTTTGTCTCCGCCTTTGCCTCTTCCGGAATACCCCCTCCTTCCCTGGCCTCCTCTGCCTTAGCGGGGGCCTTTAATATCTCTACAATCAGGCTATCTCTATCCCTCCTGACATTCGACTCTGCAAGACCTGTCAATACTATCTCCAGCCTTGAAACCATATTCGGTTTCTGCCCCTCTTTCGGGATGATACTCACCACCGCGCCGCCCTTTGTCTCTATCTTTTCCTTAAAACTGCCGAGGCTTGTGCCTGCAAGGTCTAATATAAGCCTTGGCGGATCTGTAAGCCTGAAGGTAGTATAGGGAATATGACCCGAACCGGTCACGATAACCTCTGTCTTGTCAGGACTATCAGAGAGCCTGACATCATTAACCTCCAGCGCCGCCATCTCCTCTGTTTTCACCTGTGAAACCCTTGGAGAACATGAGGAATAGATAATACTTACCATACTAGCAAGGACTATAGAGATAAAAAAACTACGCAACCTAAACCTATTCATCATTGAACCTCCTCCCGGAGCGGCAGTTCTAATGAAACCTTATTAATCTTCTTCTCACCATAGATATCAGTATACCTCTCTTCTATTGTGAGACTTCTTTCGCCGATAGCCTTAACCGATCCATTTCTTGGGCCTACCTGGGTACCGACCCTTATAGGATATGCCTTGCCGTCAGGTGTCTGAACCATGGCGCCGTATCCGAACCACCCCCAGGCAATCCCAAGGAGCTTGAGGTTTTTTGGTTCAACCCTCTGTAATGGCGGAACTTTTAATAGTTCCTTCTTTACCTCATTGGATATTGCCGGCTTAAAAGGATCCCGCTTTCCTTCCGGGTTGTAGGTATAGACTGCTTCCGGAACCTTATCTTCAGGAAGGCTTTGCGCCTGAACAACCTTCTTATCCTCTGTCTTTTTTGGTAGTGTTGGGGTCTGGGGTGAGGTATTGACCTCGCCCCTATTACATGAAAATAAGAGGATCCATATTAGGAGAGCCGCTGTCCTGCTTCTCAATCACACCTCCATTATTATTTTTTTCCTTCTTTCGACGCAAAGGCTGTAGCAATAAAGCTGGACTGAAGGATTATCTTATCTTTTTCTGCCTTTGCGCTTGCAATCTTCAAGTTTGAGATATTGACAATCCTTGGAAACTTGCCGATCCGGTCGAAGAAGATGGCCATTGAGTGGTATCCGCCTGCTATCTCGATGCTGACAGGAAGTTCAATGTATAATCCATCCGGGCTTTGTTTTCTCTCACCCGGCTTCCATAATTTAATATCGAGATTGGCCCCCGCCCCAACATCACTGATCTGCTTCAATAAGGTTTCTGCTTCTGCTTCCGATGGAAGCTGTTCTTTTTTCTCTGACAACTGCCTTTGAAGTTCGGCATTCTGCTTTTTCAGATCTTCAAGCGTCCTTGCCTTAGTCATGTTAATATTGATCTCATTGACCAGGCTTGATAATTCTCCATCAATCGTCTTTTTCCTCTCAGCCTTCGGCATGTATACAAAATAGAAGAACCCCCCCAGGATTATAATGAACAACAGTCCGATTATCACCCATCTCTGGATGGGAGAGATATTTTCAATCAAGTCTAATTTTGCCATGCCATTTCTCCCTAGAGTATCAGCCGGCTTTTTAATTTAAATTGATAGACTGCCAAGCCGCCTTCAGATCCTTGCCTCGATTCTATCAGACGCAAATCAGTAAAATATTTCGAGGATCTCAGATTGTTTATATATTCAACTATATCGATATTTGTTAGGGCCTTGCCATCTATATCAAGCGCCCCTCCCTGCTCGTTCAAAGAAACGATCCAGACCCGCGGGGGGGTATTTTTTGCCATCTCATCAAGGAGGAGGACAGGTCCCTGCTTATTCTTCTGAAGTTGCCCTATAACCCTGTTCTTATCTTCGAGTACCTTCTTGTCCTTCTCGTAATTTTCAACCTCTTTAACCTTCTTCTTGAGATCGCTCAATTGCGTCTCTCTATCGATTTTTTCTTTCTCAAGGGTGCTGATCTTATTATTAATTGAAAACCAGAGATAACCGCAGACCAGGACCAATGCAAATAGGACGGCCACTCCTCCAAAAAATTGGTACTGGATCTCCGCCTCTTTTTTGACCCTCTTTGCCTTCTTCGTCGGGAGGAGATTTATCTTAATCATCTATCCCCTATCCTCCTGATAGCCAGCCCCAGACCGACCGTAGCCAGGGGAGCAATCTCCTTTAAATATTCTGAATCAAAGACCTTTTTATCAATCTCAATATTCCTGAAGGGGTCTGCTAACTCCACTGCAATTCCTATGTTCTCATGGAGATGACCCGGGAGGCTTGTTATCTTGGCCGAACCTCCTGAAAGTATAATCTTTTCTATCTCCTCGTGGGCAGATGTAGTCCTGAAGAAATCAAAGGACCTTGATATCTCCGAGGTGATCTCGGAATTTACCCTGCTTATCACATTTGAAACCATCTCCGGATCAACACCTTCTATAGCCTCACCCTTTTTTGACCTGTCCGCATCATCATAACTCATATTGAGATCCTTCTGGATGGTCTCAGTATATCTGTTCCCCCCAATAGATATATCCCTTGTAAATGAAGAGGTTCCGTTCTTCAGGATATTGATATTCATCACGCTTGCACCTATATTCACAAGCGCAATTACCTCACCCTCCCGAATCTCATAATTAACCCCGTACATATTCTCAAGCGCAAACAGGTCTGCATCCACCACAACAGGATTAAGCCCGACCTCGGCAACAACAGATGTATACTCAGTCAATTTATCCTTCTTGGCAGCTACCAGAAGCACCTCCATCAATGATTGTCCATCAGGGGACTCAATTGTGCCGAGTATGTGAAAGTCTATATTCACATCATTAATGTCAAATGGGATGTATTGCTCTGCCTCCCATTTGATTGACTCCTCGAGTTCATCCTCTGTCATAACGGGCAGTTTTATTTTCTTTATTATAATTGAATGTCCGGACAGGGAAATGGCCACATCTTTTACCTTTATCTTTTCATCTGCAATCAATCCCCTTATGGCCTCAACCACACTCCCTGCATCCATGATTGTGCCATCAACTATCATTTCGCTTGCAAGGTGCCTGATGCCGCATTTCTCCAGCCGGTAACCACCTTTTGTCTCAGTTACCTGGACCGCTTTGATTGAACTCGAACCTATATCAAGTCCGACCATGGATTTGCTTTTAGATGGAAAAAACATAAACTAACCCCTCTTATCATCCCTGCTTTTGATTATATTCTTGATCTCTGTGATATTCTTTTCAGAAAAGGTCCTCCAGTTCCGCCAGTCCCTGCTGACGTTGGTAATTAATCCCTCCTTTTCCCACTTATATAGTGTTGCCTTTGATATATCAAACCTACGGCATATTTCCTGTGTTTTGTATCTCTTTTCGATCCTCACTGCCACCCAGCCAACCCTAATAATTAAGTTATATAATTAATTTATAAAAATTACTTTTTACATTTTTTGTAATTTTGTTACTTAGTATACTAAATATACTAAGTTTGTCAAGCATTAAATTTAATC
>JACRHA010000091.1 GCA_016234185.1 Nitrospirota bacterium | reverse complement strand
TTAAAGATAACGGCAGCGATAATGAGAAAAGAACGGATGCTTCCAGCCCCAGGGTGAGATTAAAGAGATAAGGGACTATTGCTGTTTCTTATAAAAAGGTTTACTGACTCAGAAATCTAAAAAGAGTTTTTAGACAAGCTCAGTGTCCCTTATCGCTCTTAAAAGGCGTGAGATTTGAAGGTACCAGGCATGGTCCTGATATTTAGTCATTATGACCCCCCGACAAAATAGATTCATTCCTTATTATTTAAGAATACCATAAATTCAGACCATGGGCATCTCCTACTGTCACTTTTGCCAATTAACGAGCTAGTACAACCGTCCCCTTTAAGTCCTATAATCAGTCTTTTTTAGTCCTTGACAAATTAAGGGATAGCTGTGTACATTAAAAATAACATACAAAGGGCCATAAACATCGCCATGAGTGAAGCAAAGGTCAAAACACATATTGTCCTCCCTGAGGATCTTCTGGATGAGATCAGAAAAGAGGTAGGAGCCAAAAAGAGGAGCGATTTTTTAGCTGAGGCGGCCCGAGAAAAGCTAAAGAGGTTGAGACTAGACAAGGTTCTGGACAAAGCCGCAGGTCTCTGGACAGACGAGAGGTATCCTGAATTTAAGACAGAAGAAGATGTTCGGTCTCAAATACGGGCCTTCCGGAAAAGGGCGGGACAACGGTTAAAAACGAAACTCCATGCCACCAAGCTACCTTCTTGATTCCGATGTTCTCATCTGGTTCCTGCGTGGTCGGGAAGATACAGTGGCCCTAGTCAGGGACCTGAAACGATCAGCCATACCTGGCTATTCGGCCCTTTCGATTTTGGAAGTTATGGGATGGGTTAAGCGGGAGGAGAAAGAAGAGACCGAGGATTTTTTTCGGTCACTCCAGCTCTATCCCTTTGAGGAGAAGACCGCTTTTCTTGCTGCTCGGTATCTGAGGGAGTATCGGGCTAAAGGAAAGACCCTGGAGCCCTTTGATGTAAGTATTGCCGCAACGGCTGTGATCAACGACTTAGTCTTGGTCACCTATAATACAAAAGATTTTCCTATGCCGGAACTCAAGATCTATCCTATAAAGATAACAAGAAAAGGGTAGGAACAACAACAAACTTCGGAAAGGTTCATCAGGTTACCCAGAGAAAAACCTGAAGAACCTAAATTGTAGTCCTTCCATTACATAGAGCTCGGGGAGGACGACCCCCCTGTTATCCCGAATATTTGACAAAGAATCCTGTATCAGTCAAAATTGACAAAAAGGATAAATCATTATGCCATATATCTCAAACACTAAGTCAGATCAAGAGGAGATGCTTAAACTCATAGGTGTACGCTCGATCGATGAATTGATAGATATCCCCTCTGAATTGAGGTTAAAAAGACCACTAAACCTCCCTGCATCAGTCTCGGAAATCGAATTGAGAAAGGAGATGTTAAGGCTTAGCGAGACAAATGGCGACCTTGACCATTATATCTCCTTCCTTGGGGCTGGGGCATATGATCACTATATCCCAGCTGTAGTAGCGCAGATGATATCCCGGTCAGAGTTTTATACATCATATACACCATACCAGGCTGAGGCAAGTCAGGGGACGCTCCAGGCAATTTATGAGTATCAGACCATGATCTGCCGGATCACTGGAATGGATGTTGCCAATGCCTCTATGTATGATGCAGCCTCTGCCCTTGCAGAGGCTGCACTTATGGCATCAAGGATAACAGGGAGGAAAAAGGTAATAGTCTCAAGATCAATAAATCCGAACTACAGGGCTGTTGTTAAGACCTATTTGTCCGGGTTGGAGATCCCGGTTGTCGAAATACCCGTTCACAATGGTGCCGCAGACCTTGAGATATTAAAAAAAGAGATGGACGGAGGGTCTGCATGCTTCATGATCCAGCATCCAAACTTCTTTGGCTGCCTTGAAGAGGTTACAGAGATGTCCGAAATAGTCCATAGAATGGGGGCGCTTCTCGTTGTGATGGTCGATCCAATATCGCTTGGAATCCTGAAACCCCCGGGAGAGATGGGGGCCGATATCGTCCTTGGTGAGGGGCAGGGGATGGGGATACCGGTTGCATTTGGGGGACCCTACCTCGGTCTCTTTGCCTCAAAGAGGGAGTTCTTAAGACAGATGCCGGGGAGGATTGTAGGTGCAACTATAGATGATAAGGGAAGGCGCGGGTTCTGCCTTACCCTTCAGACGAGGGAACAGCATATAAAAAGGGAGAGGGCTACATCCAATATATGCACCAATGAAAACCTTACTGCCCTTGCAGCACTGGTATATCTTGCCATCATGGGAAAGAACGGCCTTAGTGAGGTTGGGAGGCTCTGCATCTCCAATGCTGCATATGCAAGGAGCAGGATATCCGGGATAGGGGGATTTTCTCCCCTCTTTGACAGGCCGTTCTTCAAGGAATTCGCTGTCAGAACGCCTTCTTCTCCCTCCGGATTACTGGATAAACTCCTGGAGCGAAAGATAATAGGCGGCCTTGATCTAAGCGGCCTATACCCTGAACTTGGCAATGCCATGCTCATCTCTGTTACGGAAAAAAGAAGCAGGGAGGATATAGACTGCCTTGTCTCTGCCATTAAGGAGGCCATACGGACTTAAGCAAGAAGAATATATACAAGGGGAGGATTGTTGACCTTAACATCGAACAGGTGAGACTCCCTAACGGGAAGACCATTGAACTGGAGGTCATACATCATTCGGGGGCATCGGCTATAGTACCCTTAAAGGACAACGGCCAGGTTGTCCTGATAAAACAGTTCCGGTATGCCGCAGGCGGCTTTATCTATGAGATACCTGCAGGCAGATTGCATAAAGGGGAGGATCCCGCTGCATGCGCCGCAAGGGAGCTTGAGGAAGAGGTAGGCTATAAGACCGGGAGACTGGAAAAACTGATCACCATATTAACGACACCTGGCTTCTGTGATGAGCGGATACATATATTTATGGCAAGGGATCTGATACAAACCGGGCAGAGACTCGATCCCGATGAGGTACTTGAAATTGTAGAGATGCCCCTTGATGAGGCAATACGCGGCATAAGAGACGGGATCATCAACGATGCAAAGACCATAGCCGGCCTATCAGCAGTCCATTTTAGAATCAGGGGACAGTCATAACTATGGATAATAGACTGATCTTCGAGAAGGGTTCCATCGGGAGGAAGGGTTATTCGCTTCCGGCGAATGATATCGAAGAAAGTACCATTGAAGATCTTATTCCGGAAAGGTTCAGGAGGAAAAACAGACCCGGCCTCCCTGAGCTAAGCGAACTCGATGTAGTAAGGCATTTTACATCTTTATCGCATAGGAATTATGCTATAGACACGACATTCTATCCCCTCGGTTCCTGCACCATGAAGTATAATCCAAAGATCAATGAGGAGATCGCAGGACTTCCGGGATTTACCATGATCCATCCCCTTCAGCCCGAGACCATTTCCCAGGGCGCCTTAAGAATTATGTTTGAACTTGAAGGATACTTAAAAGAAATCAGCGGCCTTGATAAAGTGTCCCTCCAGCCTTCAGCAGGCGCCCAAGGGGAACTGGCAGGCATGCTTATGATAAGGGCATACCATAAAAAGATGGGTAACCCAAGAAAGACCGTGATCATCCCGGACTCTGCTCACGGGACAAATCCTGCAAGTGCAACCCTGGCAGGATATGAGGTCAGGGAGGTAAAATCTGACAAAGAAGGCCTTGTCGATATAGAGGATTTAAAAAAGGTGCTGGATAAAGACTGTGCAGCGCTTATGCTCACCAACCCGAATACTCTGGGTCTATTCGAAAGGGAGATAAGGACTATAAGCGGGCTCGTCCATGAAACGGGCGCCCTATTATACATGGACGGGGCAAATCTAAATGCCCTCCTCGGTATCTGCAGACCAGGTGATATGGGGTTTGACCTGGTCCACTTTAATCTGCATAAGACCTTCTCTACACCTCATGGCGGGGGCGGGCCCGGCTCAGGACCTATAGGTGTTAAGAAGCACCTTGCACCATTCCTTCCCATCCCAACTATAGAAAAGGATGGAGAAAGGCTCTATCTCGATTTTAACAGGCCTGAATCTATCGGAAAACTCCAGGCATTCTACGGTAATTTCGCCATACTGGTAAGGGCCTATTCATATATAAGGATTGTCGGAAAACATGGACTTAACAATATAAGTATAAATGCCATTCTAAATGCAAACTATATAAGAAAAAGGCTCGAATTAGAATTCTTTATACCCTTTAACCGGGCCTGTATGCATGAATTTGTCCTCTCAGCAAAAAGGCTGAAGGCAAAGGGTATTCATGCATGGGATCTGGCTAAGCGGCTCATAGATTATGGCTTTCATCCTCCAACTGTCTACTTTCCCCTGATAGTGGAGGAGGCGATGATGATCGAGCCGACAGAGACCGAGTCAAAGGAGACGCTGGATCAATTCTGTGATGCCATGATAGCCATTGCAAGAGAGGCGGATCAGGACCCGGAACTTATAAAAAAGGCCCCGCACACAAGAGATATTGGCAGGCTTGATGAAGTCAGGGCAGCAAGAAACCTTGACGTCTGTTTTTCACCGACAAACAGACTTTTTTAGAGCATACCCACGATCAACATAAGCACTATTGCCTCATTCACTTCGTTTATCGAACCAAGAATATCCCCGGTAACTCCCCCCAATCTTCGATGAAAGTAGATCACCCAGATGATTGTAATCCCGCCAATCAATAAAAATATAAGTCCGCCCTTCCATCCTAAGGCCGCAATTCCCACAATAAGGGCAAAGGCTGTGGCGATGAACAGGCTTATGCGTGAGACAGTTTCAATGAAATCTCTGCCGGTCCCTCCCGTAGGCCTTGCATATCCTGAAAGATAGGCGGCAAGGACCATTGACCATCGCGACAGCGCGGGCATCACCACAAGTGCAGTGTGCTTCAGCCCGGCCGGAATGGATAGCAGGGTTATATATTTCAGCATAATAACGAAGACCAGGCTAACGACACCTATTGCGCCTACCCTGCTGTCTTTCATGATGGCAAGGGCCTCTTCCCTTGTCCTTCCACCATACAATCCATCAAATGTGTCTGCAAGTCCATCTAAGTGTAATCCCCCTGTAATTATGGCAAGGGTTGCAATCAGGATAAAATCTACCACACTCCGTGGAAGTATAGTGGATAACATTACATCTATGCCGACCAGTATCCCGCCGATAACAGCCCCTGCCAGAGTGAAGCAGGACATTGATCTCCCCATCTCTGTAGGCTTTAATTCCATTTTTATGGGGCAGGGAAAGATCGTCAGGAACCCTAAAGCAATCATTAAAGGTTTTACCACTTCTCTATCCTTTTTATGAAAATGTGGAGCCAACCCACAGGAGCGTCAACCCTGATATAACCATCAGGATAGACGAGACGATCATGATTTTGTTTGCCTCTTTAATATGTTCTCCGGAGAGATCATAATCACCTTGTCCGATTAATGGTTTAAGAAATGGTAACCCCTGATAATAGTTCAGTCCGCCCAATCGGACACGTAAAGCGCCGGCCATCGCTGCTTCGGGAATGCCGCTATTGGGGCTTGGATGGTTGCTGTGGTCACGGGCTACTGTTGCAAAGGAATTTTTCCAGTCCTTTCCGCACAGGAAGGCGGCAATCGGGATTAACAGACCGGATAGACGTGCAGGCAGATAATTGGCCAAATCATCGAGCCTTGCCGATGCCCAGCCAAGATCTATATACTTTTCATCTTTATATCCCACCATGGAGTCGAGTGTATTGATGGCCTTGTAGGTCAAGGCAAGGACAGTACCTCCCAGAAAGGCATAGACAAGAGGGGCAATAATCCCGTCCACCGTATTTTCAGCGACTGTCTCCACAGCGCCCCGGGTTATTTCTCCCTTGTCGAGACTATCCGTATCCCTTCCAACAATCCTGGATAGACTCTCCCGCGCAGCCTTTAAGTGATCCTCCCGAAGGTCTTTATAGACCTTCATGCTCTCTTTAAAGAGGGACCTTGCTGAGAAGGTCGTATACAGGAGGAGAACAGAAACCATAAATCCGATATAGTGGCTGAGCATATATGCAGAGCTAATTACTAAATATGAGATCCCAAATGTCATACTGACTACAATGCCAGTAAGTAATAACCCGCTCACCTTAAGGGGTAACCTTGTTTTTCTTAAAACCTGCTCCAGATGATTAATAGCCTTTCCAATCCAGCGGACCGGATGCGGCAACCACTGTGGATCACCGAAAATAAGGTCGAGGATAAAAGCAAGGAGTATAATAGACATTTTTTCTATGATCCCCACCCTAAATGACCCTTTTCAACTCTTTCAGTAATAATATATTATGCCTGCGAGATTTAACTGCAATTCTGATATAAGAGTTATCAAGCCCGTAAAAATTCGAACAATCCCTCACCAGGATGCCTTTGTTTTTTAGAGAGGCTATAATATCATTTGCCTTCTTTGTTCTTATTAAATAATAATTAACCGCAGATGGAATGTAATCTATTCTTAATTTCTCAAATCCCTCTTCGAGGAATTTTTTCTCTTTCCTTATGGTCCTAAAGGTCTCATTTCTGAAAGATCTGTCATTGATTGCCACAATCCCTGCCCTCTGTGCCAATGTGTTTACAGTCCAGGGCTC
>JACRHA010000089.1 GCA_016234185.1 Nitrospirota bacterium | reverse complement strand
GGCGTCTGGACAAAGGCCACCTTCTGGTCTTTAAAAAAGCCTGTGGTCTCTCTCAAGAAACTCCTTACCGGTACATGATCGCAATCGAATACTGCTACCAGATCACCAGTTGAATATTTCAAGCCATTATTAAGGTTTCCTGCCTTGACATGTTCATTGGTCGGTCTTGTTATGTAATTGCAGCCAAGTCTTTCCGCGAGGGCCTTTATCTCCTCCCTCCTGCCGTCATCCAGCACATAGACCTTGAACTTGCCTTCCGGATAATCCTGATTCAAACATCCTATGATAGTTCTGTAAAGTATATCCTTTGGTTCATTGAAGATAGGGATTAGTATGTCGACTGTGGGGGCGCTTGAATCGTCTATTGGCGGAGGTATAGGATTTGTAGGTCTTAAAGACTGATAGTGAAAGAGCAGGTACTGGATAAACCCATACGCCTCAGCCAGGAATACAGCCAGGCTTATGGCAAGGCCGATCCTATCCTGTCTGTTTAATGTATATATACCGCGCCACAGGATATATCTTATGCTGATAATCCCGCTTAAGATCAGAACAGCTATCTTTAGTCTTGGAAACCTTGAGGCTATTATCACGGAGGTTACAAGGATGAGGGAGATTGCAATATGTGTTGATAGTGTCATTTCTTTCCTTCAATTATCTTCATATTTAAGACCTATTATGACAAAAAATGGTAAAAAATATACCATAATGACTCAATCCCTCTACTTCTGTGCAGGCTGTACCATCCCTTGAGTATGGAATCTGTCTTACATATGATGCCATATAGAAAGGACAATCTCCGGCAATGACGTGCCCACTCCTTCTTTATTCCATAGTCTCATAACACCGGATAGCTTTTAGAATATTTTTTCCGGTTCCCTGCATCAGGCCTCACATCATGTTTATTGTATATGCAAGAATGAGACCAAAGACTACATTTGAACCCCGCCGTTTGAGAGGCTTGATCCAAATAGAACAGAAAAAAATAAATGTACCATAAAAATTGAGATCATAGAAGGAAAAATAATTTTTTCAAGATTTGCTGATCTGATATCTGAGGGCCTTTAGAATGTGACGCCCATGGAGGCTTGTGGAGCGGTCAGAGGGCCTCCGGCCTAATCTTTCTTTTTGAAGATCTTAGAATCACAGGAGATATACTTAATCTGCTTCATAGGTACGACTATTACCTCTGAGGAGGATTCGATCTCCAGGGCATCAAGCTCGTCGCTTATATTGTGCCTTAACGTATCTTTTACTATCAATTCCTGATTGTCGGCAAAAACTACCTTTATCCAGTATTCCATATAATGTCTCCTTATGTATCCTTAGTTTATTTCCGGTAGTGGTATATCCTCAAAGATCTTTGAGTTGGGGTTATAAATATAGTCCTCAACATAGTTATCCAGGTCCCCGTTTTTAATCAATTGTCTGTTGGCAAACTTTGTATTAATCTTCGGAATTACCTTGACCCTGCATCTGGTATTGGCCCTGAAGTCTTCAAGATCGGTTCCGCAGATATCCCTGTATTTGCCGCGGCCCCCTTCTATAATGCACTTTGGTATGTAGATCTCTTTTTCATTTGTGATCCTGCCCTGTATATCCGCCAATGTCAGCAGGGCAGTGCAATCGGTATCGCCACCAAGCGTAGCGTTAGGGATGTAGAGGTATCTTGCCCTTTTCTTCCGGTACATGGTGAGGACCTTATATATGCTCTTTGAAACAACAAGGGTATCCCTCTTTTCAAGGCCCAGGGAATCAAAGGTCTTTACTATAATCCTTCTGTTTAAGAAGGCGGTTATATACGCCTCTGTATGTATAGTGGTCTTGTTGGACAGGTTATAATCATAGATACTTTGGGCCTCTTCAGGGAGTGCTTTCTTGCCCTGCCTTATCAATTCAACAGTCCGGTCGTCCATCCCTCTAAGGGGTGTCAGGCAGCCCATCCACAACACACATTCTTTATTGATCTTTGATATTGTTAAGGCATCAGCAGACATTGTAGTAGTCCCAAAGGAATAAAAATCAGCAGATGTAACGGCAGGACCATCCAGGATCTTTAATACCTGTTTGACCGTAGGGCCGTTAGGCATAAGGGCGTCCCTGTGTCTGCTAAGGGTATTTACTGATAATTCGAAGCTGATCCTCTTTTTATATTTTTCGGCAAGCTTATGAATCCTGGGGACATGGACGAATCCGACTGTAAATATAGTTACATTCTTATCTGTATAAGTCAGGAAATCCTCGAGCCAGTCCATGGCCTTGGGGTGGAGGAAGAGGTCGGTCCAGACCATATATTCATTTCCGCCCCAGACCCAATATTCACCCGGCTTTGAAGGGATCTTGTTTATATAGCTTAATATATATTCCCAGTCCTCCTGGCCGGTCTTCGGGATATCTTCAACTATGCGGTATGAGTGTTCCGACTCATAGCAGAAGGTGCACATAACAGGGCAGTTCTTACCCAGGCTGATGGGGATCTTTCTGGCATCCATCTCCCTGCGTAATGTTGCGTAATAGTCCTTACCTTCACCCTTAAGGGAACCTTGAAGAATCTGAACTGCCCCGGCCATATCTCCTCTTCATTATTTCACTATTAAGGTACAATCATACCTTATCTTCCCGGTCTAGTGCAATGATGGGGCCCTCCTTAATATCGCTGTAATGCCAGGCCTGGTTCCTGCCGTTATGCTTGGAATGGTATAGGGCCTTGTCGGCAAACTCAATCAGCTCCTTCTTGTTCTTTGTGTCCATAGGTGTAGTTGCCATACCGAGACTTAATGTCACCGGTATCTTCTTTCCGTCAAACTCAAACCTTTCAGTCTCGACCGTCTTTCTTATCCTCTCTGCCATATTTACGGCCTGCTTTTTGTCCGTATTCAGAAGCAGGAGTACAAACTCCTCCCCGCCATATCGTGCCACAGTATCTATCTTTCTTGTCATCTTCAGAAGGATATTGGCGATCTTCTTCAAGACGATATCGCCTACCGGGTGGCCAAAGTTATCATTTATCTTTTTAAAGTGATCCAGGTCTATCAGAATCAGCGAAATAGGCTCCGGATGTCTTGCTATACGCTCGAACTCTGCACTTAGGCGCTCCTGAAAATGGCGGTGGTTTGAGATGCCTGTCAACCCGTCAGTTGTAGCAAGGGCCTCAACCTGGGCATGGAGATAGGCATCTGATATAGATACTGCTGCATGGCTACAGATGATCGACAGGATATATTGGTCGTATCCGCTGAAGGCGTTATCTTTTTGTGATGTAAGTATGAATATTCCTATTACCCGCTCTTCTATCATCATGGGTATACCGAGAAATGATCTTGCCTTCCAGGAAAGGTTGCATTCCTTAGGGAAGATTTCCATCGATTTCTTCCCCCGTTCGATATTTGACAACATAAGGGAATGCCTGTTCTTGAGGATTATATTCAAGAGCCCATCGGAGATCTTGAATCTTTTGTCAATTAATCCCGTCCCATTATACCCCCTTGCTACCTTGATTGTTCCATGTGTTTCTTTTTCATCGATGAGGACTATGAAACAGTAATCATACTCTAAGATCTCCTTTGCCTTGTCAGCCATGGTTTCAAGTCGGTGCATAAGGTCGAGACGGGTATTTAATGCCTTGCTTATCTCAAGTATGCTGGTCAGTTCATGCGTCCGTGTATGTATAACCTTTTTGTCCCGCATGTTTCTTAACTGATAGCTTATCTCCTTTGCAAAGAGGTTGAGCAGGTTTTCCTCTTTTTCCGTAAAGGCGTCCTCTTTGAGGGAGTCTACGCATATTATACCATCAAGGTTATCATTATCCAATATAGGTTGAGCAAGGAGAGATCTGATCCTGGTATGCTCATTATAATATAGTCTCTCCCTGGATGAATCAAGGTTTGCGAAATTGAACAACTTCTTCTCTTTTGCGACCCACCCGATTATTCCTTCTCCTTCTGGTATCTTTATCCGATAGTTCAGGCCTTTCTCTGATTTTGTTATCCCACCCTGAAGATATAGTCGCTCCTCCTCCTTGTTATAGAGGAGGATTATTGAGCTATTTGTCTCTATTATTGCGGAGCTGATGATCGAAAGGATATTATCAATGACCTCATCAAATTTCCCTGCTATTTGGTCGAGCTGATCATCCCTGGAGTCCTTGGATATATTCTTTACATCGCTTCCTTTATACAGGTCTGGAACCTGGGTTATTGCCTGACGACTACCCATTATCCTATAGATACGGTCTTTCAGTGTGTTTTTTTCCTTTGATTCTGACTCTATATAATATTTTATTGCCGATGGGATAGATATCAGCAGGAAGGCAATGACGGAGGCCTTTAAATAATAGACATCATTTCCTGATACGGCCAGATTGATCCCCTCCAGCAGGAGGATAAAGGATATAAGTGCAATGTTTATGGATGTGGGACAGTAGGTAGATGTGATCACTACCAGGAGCAGATAGAGGGGAAGTATATAGGAATCTATCCCGCCTGTAAGCTGCATAAAAAGGTTCATCTGGAGCGCCACGGCAATAAATGGGCCGGCCTTGTTTAATAGTCCCTTGGTTTCTCTTCCAGACATGATCCTTACAAGGAAAATCGTTGAGGCAGCAAGGTAACCTATAAACCAGGCTATCTGCAGAGGTGAAAAAGTGATACCAGACGAGAATGTGCCCAGAGACGAGATAACGGATATGAGAAAAAGGATAATAACTGGGAGGTTATTGCGCAAGAGTCTCTTTGGCCGTGCTAGGGTGTAGGGTACAGGGTGTAGGGTACAGGGGGTAGGGGGTAGCCAGTCCCTAGTCCCCAGCCTCCAGCCTCCAGCCCTCGTGAGCTTCTCCGGTTTTCTCTCCACCAGGTCATTGGCAGGTTTCACAGTGTTGATGCCTCGCTTAGCTATGGATCAGACCCCCTTATTTTTATGAGCAGATTTATCAATGATTTTCAATATCTCACCAACCATGTTTCTTGCCGCTGCCTCACCTGCAAAAGCGGCATCCTGGGCCTTATTGAAACTATCCCAGGATATACCCTTCAGGTCCGGTTTCACGACAATGTCTGCGTCCTTTATCTGGATTCCACTTAAGAGGCGCCTTGTAACAGCGTCGGAGCGAAGAAGGATCCCGAGACCGTATTTCAGGTCGATCTTCCCGTTTATCTCCTCTGAGGTATCAATAGCTATGATAATATCAGCCCCTAGCATTCTCGCAGCCTCAACAGGCACACCTGCTGACCAGCCGCCGTCTATAAGGATTTTGTCTTCAATGGAAACAGGCGGAAATATGCCGGGGATAGAACAGCTTGCAGCAAAGGCTGTATCTAGTGCGCCATTCGTAAGTATGACTCCCCTCTCATTTATGATATCCGTTGCGGTAATTGCAAAAGGGATCTTGGTGTCCTCAAAAACCCTGTCACCTGCAAGGGACCTCATGATACCAAGATAATCACTAGCTTTTATAAATGACTGCCTTGAGATGGAGATCATCCCTACACCGGCACGTCTTTTTTCTCCGGCCATCCCCTTCAGGTAGTTATTTCTTATTTTGTTAAAGGAGGGAGAGGAGAGAAATTCAGACGACCTTTCTTCCACTACTACTGTCGATAGATAGAGGGAATAGAGTCCTCCTATAATTGCGCCAAAGCTTGTGCCGGCCAATACAGATATAGGGATCCCCTTCTCTTCCAGTACCTTTAGTATTCCTATATGGGCAAATCCCCTTGCGCCACCGCCGCCCAGTGCAAGACCGATCCTTACCCCTCCCTCTTTAATCTTTTTTTTCAAATCGTTTTACCTGTTACAGTAAATTCATCATCAATCATCCCTTAGAACAAAACTATCAAGGTCTTCCTTTGATTTAAGCCTCCGGGAGATTTCCAATGCCTCCTTCTCGCTCGAAAAAGAGCCTACCCTTACCCGGAGATACCTCTTTGAATTTGTCTCGTAAGGGATTATTTTGATATCCCTGTATCCATAATGATCCTCAAGTCTCTTCCTGAGCCTGGCCGCATTCTCTTCTATTGTGAAGGCGCCTACCTGGATTGTGAAATGGACATCTCTATTTTGCCTTTCATCAAGACTGATGATCTCGATATCTACCCTTGCCGTGCCAGTTCCGATCATATCGAGTCTCTTTGCAGCGCCGTAGGAAAGGTCAAGGGACCTGCCCCTTACAAATGGGCCCCTGTCATTAACCTTTACCTTGACAGAACGTCCGTTCTCCCTGCTTGTAACCAGAAGGTATGTATCAAATGGGATTGTCCTGTGGGCAGCCGTCAACCCATGCATATCATATACCTCCCCATTTGCCGTCATCCTGCCATGAAACTCCCCGCCATACCAGGAAGCAGTGATGCTTTCTTTGTAACCTGTTCCATAATCTCTCTTCTTCGGGACAGATGCGCATGAGACAATAAGAGATACGAGGATGGCCAGACAGAGGGAGTTGCAAGTCCTGCAAAACAGATCCCAATGTCTTATGTCTGTCTTATCTTTATTACCTTTATTTTGCATCTAATACAGTATTGAGTGGGTGTTAATTCATCTCCGCATGTGGGGCAGAAATCCTTCCTCCTGCTGACCTCCCGCCTGTCAGCTTCCCTGTTGTCGCCCTTCCTCCTGTCGCCCGTTCTCCTGTCCTCAGACTCATCTCGTCTGTCAGATGTCCTTTTCTTTATCTCCTGAGAATCAATGTCATCCATACATAACCTCCGTTTTATGTTAGTTGTTTAGTCCCCACATCCCCATTTTTGACTCCTTTGCATCCTTCTCCAGGTTTATAAGAAGGCCTGCGTACTTTTCATTTGGAGGATAGATCGATGCCCTGGCTAATCCTGTCTTTATCATCTCTCCATTTACAAAGATGTCCCCGACATAGAGATATGCGAGGATCCGGTTATATTTATCGGTCTTCTCCTTATCATACTCAAGCCTTACGTTTTTGCCTTCAACGAGCCTTTTATTAACCTCGTAAGCCTCCTTTGAGAATGGAGTCGGATCGTAAATCCATTTTCCGCCGCTCTTTCTCCGGAGCTCAGGTGCATCAATCCCGATATACCGGACAAGTTTACCCCCGCTGATCCTGACCGTGTCGCCATCAACAGCCTCTTCTACCAGGGCTGATTCGGGCAGACCTCCGTGATCATTGAGTAGCGATCCTTCTCTATTGCATGACAGAGATAATATTCCAGAGAATAGTAGAATTAAAAAAAACAGAGGAGATCTTTTGATCATTATTTAAGTATCCTCCCTGAGTGCCGGCAGGCAGGTATATTAATGCATGAATATATCAAGTTGAAGGCTATACGTCAAGGATTGAAAGACATTTAACATCATGGAGTGAAAGGCCATTATCTATCAGGTAACTTAAAGTGCATTCGAATGTTTGCTTTAAGAGTTTTTTCTATACTTAAATGACAGAAAAACAAGGCATGATGATATTTTTTGTTTTCGAAAAGGATTTCTGCGGCTTCAAGGTCTTGCTTTGAGGCCATAGACCAATATTCAATTATCTGTTGCTCAGTTGCCATTGTTATTATAGGTTATTTTCTATGGTATTACTATGGAAAAATATCAAGAGTGCCCTTGTATCTGCCTTTAAATAGATGACCAACTGTCCGGTATTTTCTGTTCAACTATATGGTATATCGATGATTGATGTCCTGTGGTATCTTGGAAAGGGGGACCTCCCGAGTTGTGCATGCAAGTCGTTTGTTGAGTGAAGACTCTTTTTCAGGTTAAGAGTTACTCTGACACCTTTTGCTCGCGTAAGAAAACATGAGCGAAATTAATCTAAAAAATATTCTCGATCAGCCTGTCAATGCCTGACACGTTTTGATTTTCTTCAACGCGGGGCTTAGCCGTCTCGAAGCGATCGATTTCGTGCACTGACTGGTTGGGCATCTCAGTCTAAAGTTGTGAATGTGCCAATTCCTTATTCATTCTGATGGCCCTAATTGTCTTTAATTCTTTCGCCTCATTAAGTTTCGCTTTATATATATCCCATCTAAGTTGTAGATTCATCCAAAAATCTTCTGAAACCCCAAAGAATTTTGCGAGTCGTAAAGCTGTACTGGGTGTCACGCCACGACGTTTGTTGATAATTTCATTAATCCTTTGATAGGGGACATGAATTTCCTTTGCCAATTCCCGCTGGGTAATACCCAAAGGAATTAAAAATTCTTCAAGAAGCATCTCCCCGGGATGGGTTGGCTCTCTATGTGTTGGTATGCGAACCATATTTACCTCCATAAAACATCTTAAGTTATATTAATGATAATCCGTAATCTCTACCTTTTCTGGTCCGGATTCATGCCATGTGAAACATATACGATATTGATTATTTATCCTTATGCTATATTGTCCTTTTTCTATCTCTTGTCAGTGCCTCCAATTTATTGTTCGGGGGAACACGCAGTTCATTGATGGGATAGTTAGCTGCTAAAGAAGTGACTTTCTCCAAGATGTGAAGCAGGTTAGCTTCAGAATGTCCTTTTCCGTTAGCTCTACCTCTTATGAATTTTTTGCGGCGGTCTTCCAAGTTCTTTGTTTGGCCAATGCAGAGTAATCCACGGTCATCAGAATCAAGGAATCTCTTGATGGAGACGGGTACTCCTGAATTGCAGAGCCGGATTCTATAAACTGCAGGGCCATTGTACTTTGCTGGTTGCTCTAATCTTCGCCAATCTGACCACACCATTGACATCTCCTTTTCAGTGACGGTATATGGTTGGCTGCATCGCGGCTGGTGCACCTAACCAGTTATTAGACAGTTAGAAATCAATATCACAAACTTTTGATATAGTCAATTCCCGGAGCAAATACTCCCCGAAGAAATTATTGATATATCTGCTTAGTATCATTATCCTTTTTCAAAAAGCTAAGAGGGCACGGTAGTGTTGCTACAGATCTTCCGGTCTGAAAGCTATCTTTTTTCGCTATACGAGCAAGCATACGGGGTCCGATTTCAGTCCCATCATGAAAAGCAAATACATAATTAGGCCATCCAGGCCGTGAAAGAACACGGTGGGAGCCGGCAGTCTCTCGTTTAATAGACCAACCGATGTTAAGGAGCGCTGCAAGTACATTTCGGGCTTTAAACTAATATTATTTCAGATAGATTTTTATGTGAGGCAACGGGGAAAACGAATTATACCCTAATACTCGAAGAGCAGACCGCCGACATAACCCCATCCGCCAAGGTCTACATCCCTCCCTCCGAAATCATCTACCTTTGAGTAGATTGCCTCGATGGTCAGATAGGTATTGAAGACCTTCCACTCGGAGAAAAAATCGCCGGCAGTTCCGGGATCTACATAGTCCAGGAGAAGCTGCAACCCGCCCCTTAGGTGATAGCCGTCCTGATCTCCTGATACCTTATCGCCATCTAATCTTTGCCTGTAAAATTGATGTGTAAATCCACCGCCTATATAGGGAACTATAGGCTGATCTTCATAAAAAATAAATCGGTATAAGAGAGACGCATATACCGGAACTTGCTGGAATGTGGCTTCATCAGCGCTGGCCCTCCCGGTGGGAGTGGTTGCCTTTCCTTTGGTCTGAGAATAGTCAAGATTTAAACTCAGCTCAAACCGTCGTGTCAGTTTCCATCCAAGCTCTAATCCCCCGAACCATACACCCTTCTCATCAAAATGGTCCGACCAGCCATCTATCCTGGGTATAAAATACCCGGTTTTTATACTCAATGATGATGTCGGAGATTCAGCCCTAACGGACAAGACAATTAAGAATACTGACATGAATGATAGGCATAAAACAATAGCGAAACGACTCATACTACCTTCCTTCTTTTGGCTATAAAAAGGGTTATCAGTAAGGATAAAACAACCAGATAAAGAAGGAACTTCTGGATCAAAGAGGTATCGAGGCAGAGATGGGCCATTCCGATAAATGGGAGCAGCAAGACCCATACAACCGGTTTGAGCCATTCATGACGGCGGATATAATCGGCCGCAGGCGGACTAAGATTATAATAGAGGTCTACTAATTTCCGCCCCAGGAGGTTTGTGAGGAGGTAGTGGTTCCGGAACCTCCTTAAAAGGAGGACCTCTGGTTCCAGATTTGACCCATAAACCGCAGTGGCAATAAAGCACCTCCCCTCGTCCTTTAGTATGGGGAACGGGATCGACTCCTCAGGTAATTCTGAGACCTCTTGAGACCTGGCGCCTTCGCTCTTAGCAGTCAGGATGGCCGCAACCTCATTTGCCGATGCAGACTCATTCCCCGATGTATCGTAAGCAGTTACAACTAAGTAGTATGTGGGCTGTGTGTATGCTGAGACAGCAAAATAGTATCGAGTCCCGTTAGTCAAACCCTTTAGGGTATATGATGCGGTATTTCCCAGATCAACTGTCTGGGAATAAATTTCAGATGATATACCATAGTAAAGTATATAGCCTGATGCCCCATTAACTGCATTCCAGGAAAGGAGGATGGTCCCGTCTCCCGGTGATGCAGTGAGCCCTGTTGGGGAGGAAGGGCTGTTTCCTGAAGCTGAAAGGCCTGACAATGTAAAACTTGTATTATTTCCTGCATCGATGGGAGAGGGACCTTCGGACGAGGAGCCATCATAGGGAGCGCCCGACGCATCGGAATCAAAATAGAGCTTATATCCGGCGATCGAATATGCATTATTTGCCGACCAACTAAGACTAACTGTATCTGAACCGGAGGCGGTCAGGGTTGGACTAGAGACAGGAAAGGGTGTAGTGTCCATTGCCGCACCCCCATAGGCCCCCATGTCTGCCGGCGTACCATCAGGATCTGTGCCGGTTCCGGTGTCAATGGCCGGGGAGCCTGCCTGAAGGTGATAGTCGTTTGAAGCGGTATTCACAAAAAGAGGGTCTTGATCGTATATGCTTGTTGTATCGGTGTGTTCATTAGTTGTTTCATCAAAATAATAGTAGCTCGTCATGTTATTGTAAATTAAGTTGTAACTTCCACTATATGACGACGACGTATCATCGCCGCTGATATCAATGGAGTTGCCGGTAAGAATGGAATTTAAGATCGTTATGACGGAGGAATCGGCTAAATAGATGCCGCTAGTAGTATTCTGGTCAATGACAGCATTAGACACAGTAACTGATGTGCTGTCCGAAAGGTAAATGCCGTAACTGTTTCCGGTTACGATTACATTGCTTATGGTAAGACTTGTGATGCCTGTCCCTGAGAGGCCGATATCGCCACTTGTTATAGTGATGTTATAGATGCTGACCGATTCTGCCCCTGTTATTACGGTTCCGCTGTCTCCGCCGTCGATGATAGTCCGGGCCAGTTCTTCGCCCTGCAGGATGATGCCAGACTTTAGGGTAATATTTTCCGTGTACGTGCCGATCCCCACACAGATCGTATCTCCGGAAGATGAGGCATCAATGGCTGACTGAATCGACTCGCCTGCAGAGACAGTTGGTGTGCACGTGCCGGCACGGGATAGGGATGGCAATAATGCTGTAAGCAAAAAAGCAAGCCAGCATAATCTTGAGGACATCATTTTTATTAATGGTTCCATATGATTCATGTTGATGTATTTCATCAATACAAATTAATACAGGTGATCTAAAACTTGTAAGGTTTATGATACTACCAACCAAGATAAGGGGGTGTCAAATAGCGCTGCTAAATTTTTTACAAGACAGCGT
>JACRHA010000088.1 GCA_016234185.1 Nitrospirota bacterium | reverse complement strand
CGTACAACCCCTTTTTATATTCTATCAAAAAGGTTATACTATTTCAACGCAGGCATGAATATAAGAATAATATTAAGAGGTGAAAGCGGCATTGCCCTGATAATTACGCTCCTCATACTTGTCCTTCTGGTAACGATCATAATGGAGTTTGATTTTTCTACCAGGAGGGAGATGAGGAGCACGGGAAACTTCCGTGACGAGATGAAGGCCTACTATCTGGCAAAATCAGGCGTAAATGCTGCCCGTGCCGCACTTAAAGATGACAAACAGGGTTCAAATAAATATGACGCCCTTACTGAGATCTGGGCATCCCCAATTCCTCCAATCCCTCTGGGTGACGGCTTTGTCAGTGCCGAGATCGTAGATGAGGCCAGGAAGATCAATCTGAACTCCCTTGTAAAGGGGACTGATACTACAGATGAGTTCACAAGAAACCAGGTAAGGAGGCTATTTGAACTACTTGAGATTGAGCCTGACCTTGTCGATCCGATCATAGACTGGATAGATAAAAACAATGTAGAAGAACCTGGTGGCGCCGAAACAAGCTATTACAATGGTCTTGATAGACCCTATAGCTGCAAGAATAGTCCTATGGAGTCCATATCCGAACTCCGCCTGACCAAGGGCATAAATGCGGATATCTACAACAAGGTAAGCCGATATCTTACAGTATATCCTTATCCTGCGAAGGACAAGTCTGATGTAATCAATATCATAAATATAAATACAGCAGACCCTTTGGTCATTAAATCCCTTGACCCGGCGATTGATGCGGGAGAGGTTGAGAGGATCATCCAGAACAGGCCATATAGCGACGTGACCAGCTTAAAGACTACACTAAGGGGGATCCTTAGCTCTGATGTTTACAATAAAATAGTGGGCCACATTAATGTCTCCGGGGAGATTTTCCGGATAAGCTCAGAAGGGAATGTAAATGGAATCAAAAAAAAGATATACTCCATTGTGGAGCGGAAGAGCGCAAAGGATGTCGCCGTCATCTACTGGAGGGTGGAATAGACCGGAGATCTGCCTGCCCTGCAGTCCAGGGACAGGACAAACAAAGACTTTTTTTAAAGGGCCTAACGGAGGCATAATGAAGAACAGGTGGCTGATAACAATCTTTATTCTTGGTCTCATTTTTACGGGATTATCCCCGGATGAAGTCTTTCCGGCAAAGGCAAAGATCCCTATAGATCTGGATATATATATCGATGGGGTATACCAGGTCGGGGGGGAACTGGTCATAACCGTTACGACAAGACCCCTCCTCCCTGCACCAAAGATAAAGATTGCTATTAACATTCCGGATGGCCTGGAACTTAAATCAGGAGAGATCACATGGGAGGGATCTATGTCGAGGGGAGAAGAGAAGGATCTCGAGGTCTCCGTTAAGGTAATAAAGGAGGGCATTTTCGAGGTAATAGGTATTGCATCTATTGAATATCCGGATGGCTCAAGGCTGGTCAAATCGGCCTCAGGCACAATAGAGGTCGGTAAATTTCAGAAACCGAACTTGCCTGGGATCAGGAAAAAAGATGGCAAGGGCCGGGAGATAATAGAGTTTGAATAAGCCAAAGAGCCTCATAGGAACCGGATTTTTATTGCTACCCCTATTATTTCTGTTTGCATACGGATGCAGCAAGGGCGGGTCTGCTAGTTCCTCTAGCAGCCAAAATACTTGTGGAAACGCGGGAACCTCTGCTGTTTTGGGCACAGGAAATTCAATAACCTTGTCCGGGAGCATAAGATATGAAGATAAGGCCTATGATAACAATGGATTTACGGGGGCCACCATATTCAAGCCGGTAAGGTTTGCCACCGTCGAGGTAGTAAGGTGTTCAGACTCACAGGTCCTATCATCGGGAGCCTCTACAGACTCAGATGGAGGATATTCTCTGGTATTTACCAATACGGGTACTGCCAGTGTCTATTTAGGGGTAATAGCCGAGACAGGTAACGCCGGAATAAAAAATAACACAACAGATAATGCCATTTATTCTGTTAAATCGGGTACAATTGATGATAGCAAGGGCAGCGCCTTTACCACCAATATTGACATAACTGTCTCATCCGGTGCAGGTGGTGCCTTTAATATCCTGGATATATTAACCGATGGGATACTCTATCTTAAGGTGTTGGTTGTAACCAACCCGCCATTATTAACCGCCTTCTGGCAGACAAATAGCTGTGATGGGACTTATTTTGATAGCTCAGACAACTCAATCCACCTCCTAGGAGGATGCAGCGGAGACACAGACGAATATGACGATGATATTATCCTCCATGAATTCGGTCACTTTGCTGCAGCAAGTTTCTCGAGGGATGATTCGCCAGGCGGTGATCATACCCTTGGTGACAATACCCAGGATATAAGGCTTGCATGGTCTGAAGGGTGGGCGCATTTCTTCTCTTCTGCTGTTAGAGGAGTTCCAAGCCAGACAGATACAATCCTGAACACGGCATCATCCTTTGAGATTGAAGGCCCATCCTTATTCGGGTCAAGAATTAACCTTGATGCCTCAAGTATCTACTCAACCAATGAGGTCTCGGTGGCAACAGTCCTATGGGATATATTTGATAACACAAATGAGGCATTCGATACGCTCTCACTCGGAGTTTCTCCAATTTGGGATGTGCTTACAAACTATTTGACGACTGCCACATCGGTAAGCTTTGAGAATTTCTGGGATGGCTGGTTTGTAAGAGGGCATGGCTTTCAAACCGAGATGATAAACATATCATCGGATAGAAAGATGGAGCTATTAAGCGATGGATTTGAATCGGACGATTCGCCAAATCCTGTCAGAAAGATAACAGTAGGAGCAACAGAACATCATACATTATACCCAGCAGGAGACAAAGACATAGTAGCCTTTGATGTAGTCTTGGGCCTGTCCTATACTATCGAGACCCTAAGTCTCTCAAATGGCGCGGATACCAATATCGAAATACTTGATAGCAATAGAACAACAGTTATTGCAAGCAATGACAATAGCAGTGGTATAACCTATCCCCTAAATTGTTTTATATGCCCTCCAAATGACGCTACAACATTATCATCTAAAGTCCAGATTACGCCCTCTATCTCAGAAACCCTTTTTGTAAGGGTCTCAAGATCTGCTTCGGCACCCAATTCCTCCGGAACATACGGATCTTATGATCTAAGGATCACCTCTCCCTAGAACCACCAGGGTTTTTCCTTGGATTTTAGATATCCTTGCAGGAGATCTCTGCGGGCAACTATACCGACCAGGTGGCCTTCTTTGTCTGTGACGGGTACACGAATAAGATGTTTTGTCTCAAGGATGGT
>JACRHA010000087.1 GCA_016234185.1 Nitrospirota bacterium | reverse complement strand
CACACGACTTGGAGACATGGCTATAGGCTGGTCGCTAAATACGACAGAAGATATGAGTTTACCAAAATGTCGAAGTTCGTGAGACTTTAACCAAATAAAGAAGAGCTTCTTGTCCAGCAAAAAAATGTCCAACAGTCAGTTGGAGCAAGGGCGTGCTGTTTGGGTTTCTTGTCTTGTTTGTGGGATTCTGGCTTCAGCACCGATTCTATCTCTCTCTTCTCTACAGGGACTGGCCCGCAGGACTTATCGGAACCGATCTTTTCGCTCTCTTCTTGGCTTCTCTCGGCGCTGGGGCAACGCTATCTTTCGTGCAGGGGATTATGAAGGGTTAGGATGATGTATGGAGGATGGAGCCGGGCTCGCATGGATCTCTGCATGATCCGGAAGGCCCTTCTTTGCCATCTCATTCTGATCTCTTTTCCGCTAGCTGCCTATGCCGAAGAGGCACATTCCTGTTCGGCCAATGTCGGCTATGGGCCTTTGAATATCCGGGGTCAATCGCCCTTCCAGATGCTCCATCTCAGTTTGACCCCTTCTGCTCCCTCCACTCTCCATAGGGAAAAGTGGGAGGCTCAGATTCTCACTACGTGGGTAAACCGATGGAATATTTCAGAAGGCCGATATTTTATAGATAACGAGACATTGCGGATGGCCACCAGGGTTAAATATGGCCTTACGGAGTATCTTCAAGTGGGAATCGAGGTACCGGTTCTCTGGAGGGGAGGCGGGATCATGGACGGAGGGATTGATTGGTGGCACAAGACCTTCGGCCTGGACCGCGCAGGAAGGAATGAGTTTCCCAAAAATCGCTTTCGCGTGGAGTTCGACCACAAAGACGGTTCAAAATTCGTGCTGGATGAAGACGATGCGGGTGTCGGTCTTCAGGATACCGTTCTTTCGTCTCAGATCACGCTGACCTGCGGCGGGGCCTCCCGGCCGGCTGCGGCGCTCGGTTTTTCGGTATCTTTGCCGACGGGCGGCGATGAAAAGCTCTTTGGATCAGGAGGGTCGGATCTTAACGTTGCCCTGATACTTGCAAAACGAGTAGGTAATTTCTATCTTTATCTTAATGGGGGCTATACAAGGTTTGATACCAACGAGATAGGAGGGGTGGAATTAAAGAAAGATCAATGGACACTATTTACCGGTCTGGAATATCGTATATGGAAGAAGACCTCCCTGATATTACAAAATCTTATTAATTCGGCAGTAGCCAAGGACTTTTTCGAGTTCTCAGAATATACCGATGAGATCTCATGGGGAATTAAAAGCGAGTTTTCACCAGGGTGGATGATAGAGTTTGCAGCAATTGAAAATATCATCAATTTCAAAAACAGCCCAGATTTTGGGGTGCATGCCGGGGTGAGTTACAGGTTCTAATTATGAAACCATTTCTCCTCATACTCTGTTTTTTCTCCGGCATGGCCGGCCTCATCTACGAGGTGATCTGGAACCGTTGGCTCCTGCTCCTATTCGGATCCACAACCCTTTCTGTGAGTCTCATCCTGGCCGTCTTCATGGCGGGACTTGCCCTGGGAAGCCTATGGATGGGTCGCGTGAGCCGTCGTGTTTCAAGTCCGATCATGGTGTATGGTCTGATCGAAGTGGTCATCGGGCTGTACGGGGCTTTCACGCCTGATCTGTTTGGAGCCGTGGAGCCTGCCTATCGGTGGATCTGGCTCTGGGCCAGCGATTTTCCACCCGCTCTGTTGGCGCTTCGATCCGGTCTTGTCTTTGTGGGGTTGATCATACCCACCCTGCTCATGGGAGCCACGCTTCCGTTGCTCGCGCGGGTCTTTGTCTCGATGAAAGCGCATCCGGGGTCGGTGGCGGGCTGGCTGTACGGGATCAATACCACGGGTGCCGTTCTTGGGGCTGGACTCTCGGGCTTTGTGCTCCTTCCCTGGCTGGGGATGCAGCAAGGCTTACAGACAGCAGTGGCCATTAATGTCGGGATCGGATTGGGGGCGGTATGGATTAGCAACAAAGTCAAAGACAGCCGCAAATTACCCGCTTCCTCGATCCTCAATCCACATCGTCCCATCCATCAGACGATTTCAGCCTATGCACTCCTCTTATGTATGGCCCTCTCCGGCCTTGCCGCCATGATCTATGAAGTGGCCTGGACGCGGGAGCTAGTCTTGGTGTTGGGCTCCTCCACCTATGCCTTCAGCCTCATGCTGGCGGCCTTTCTCATCGGGATTGCAGCGGGCAGCCTCGCCGTAGTCCGATTGGCGGATCAATTCAAACAGCCGGTCCTCATGCTGGCGGGCATTGAGGCCGGGATTGCGTTCTTGGCACTGGTCGGCCAGTACGGTATGGGTAGACTTCCAGAAGCCTATCTCTACTGGTACTGGCTCATGGGCCCATCGGTCCCTACGTTATGGATCGGGCAGCTTCTTCTGGCCTTCGGCCTGATGGTCGGGCCTACGCTCCTGTTGGGGGCGAGCTTTCCGCTTGCCGTCAGAATCATCAACGGCTCGGAGCCTGAGCTGGGAAGATCGGTCGGGTCGGTGTACGGAATGAATACCCTCGGGACGGTTTTAGGCGCCCTGGCTGGCGGCGGCGTCCTCATCCCGCTGGCCGGTCTTCAAGGAACCGTGATCCTTGGTACAGCCATCAGCCTTCTGGCCGCATGGGTTTTGATACTGAATGGCGCTTCTTTACGAAGGTCATGGCGGCTGGGCCTGTCAGGGCTCTGTGCTCTGATCCTGTTTCTCGTCTTTGTCTTCATGCCTGCATGGGACCCCATCTGGATGAGCAGCGGCTTTTACAAGGAGGCGCCGGCCTATTTAAACCTCGTAGGCACCCCCTCTCAGGTACGCAAGATGGTGGGCCGCTACCGGCCTCTCTTTTATAAAGAAGGGGCCCAGGCAACGGTCTCGGTGGTGGAGCGGCCAAGTTTTGGGGTCCAGCCCCATCTCACCCTGGCGATTGATGGCAAGGTGGATGCCTCTACCGGGGCCGATATGTCTACGCAGGTGCTCTCCGGCCATCTGCCCCTCATGCTGGCGGAACGTATGGATAAGGTTCTTGTGGTGGGCTACGCCAGCGGCGTCACAGTCGGAAGCGTCCTTCTGTATCCGGTTCAAGAACTTGTGGCTGCGGAGATTGAACCGGCGGTTATTGAGGGATCTCACTATTTTGATAGTTATAATAATCGCCCATTAGAGGATCCCAGGGTTAGGCTGGTTCTGGATGATGGCCGGCACTATCTGGGGCTCACGCCTGAACGATTCGATGCCGTAATCTCCGAGCCCTCCAATCCATGGATGAGCGGGCCATCAAGGCTCTTTACATATGAATTTTTTGAGCTTTCCCGCAAACACCTAAATGTCGGCGGTGTAATGGCACAGTGGATACAGATGTATGGAATGAGCCCTGATATGCTCAAAGCCGTTATCCGAACCTTTCACAATGTCTTTCCCTATATGTTGATCTTTCAGACAGCCCAGGCTGACCTCTTATTAATAGGGTCGGAAAAACCCGTTCGGCTGGACCTGACCCGCCTTAACAAGGCTTTCTCGGAACATGATATAGCCTCAGACCTTGCCCGGATTGGAATTGATACACCATGGGATCTGCTTGGTCTCCTCCGTATGGGAGAAGAGGATCTGAAGACCTTTCTGGGAGAGGGAATCCTGAATACAGATGACAATGGGCTCCTGGAATTTTCAGCCCCGATGTTTCTTTATATCGAGACGGTGGATATCAATCAGCATTTAATCGAACAGACCATGCTCAATATGGAAGGACCCTCTGGACTGCTCAAATACTTTGCCATCTCCAAGGATGACAAACCACAATTAGCGAGGGTAGCTATAACATTGGCCCGAAATTTTTTAAAAAAGGGGAGGCAGGCCCAGACAGAGAAGCTGTCCCGCATCTCCCTCTTTCTTGAGGAAACGGCTGAGGGCTACTGGCTGTTGGGTGAGATCAATAATAGAGAGGGGAATTTTGTTACTGCGCTTCACTTTTGGGAAGAGGCGCTGCAAATCGATCCATCCCATTCCGGCACATTATTAAGTATGGCGCTTTATTATCTAGAACAAGGGGATTTTGAACAAGCGGAGGGATTTTTCAGACGGGGGGAGAAAACATCAAATCCTCCGCCGCAATTCTGGCTTTACTACGGGGTCAATCTGTATTATCTAAAGCAGTATCCAGGGGCCATGGAACTTCTTAAGGAATTTGTAAGGATAAGTCCAGACGGAAAAGAGGCAATCCTGGCTTATTACTATCTCTCTAAAATAGATGCGGAATTAAAAGACCTGCGGGGTGTGAACTATTCTAATGGCCGGCTCATACAACTACTCCGGCAGCTAAGGACCTCACTGGAGCAAGACCAAAGACAGGAAGAGCTTGATGGCCTTTTAAGGCTTATAGAACGCCATACCAGACAGGCCATGTTTCGCCAAACAGAAAGAGGCCTGAAGGTTCTTATCACCCAATACATTACAGATCCCCTGAGCCATTATTACAAGGGTGTAAGTCTCTATTTTTTGGGCTATGATAAGGAGGCCACAGAGGAACTGCGAAGGGTTTTGGAGATATTGCCGAAAGGAGATGAAAGTTCAAGGGCACATCAATATTTGGGTCTTATAGCATCTAGTCTAAAGGGGACTGAGAAACAAATGCCTTCTCCGGCAAGACTTTAAAGAGAAGAGGCAAAGATGGTACTGGTCTTATGCGACTGGGGAAGTCGGGGTGCTCTGGAGGTGGGGTTGTATCAGGCACGCGGCTTCGGCCCTTTATCCATCAATATAAGCACTATCCCAAATCGGTGGTGGTGATCTTCCCATCAGACCATTCGCATTGGCCAGGAATCGCAACCGGTATCCATGAGACATGGACTCGTGAGGAGATGAGGGAGGACATTTTGAACGAGGATACAAAAGTTCAGGCCCGAGTAGGGGCAGACCTACGTGTCTGCCCTGGGCGGCTTTTCTTGACAGGCTATTTTCCCTCATGATAATATATCAACATATATTGATATGTAGGAGATGATTCTATGCGTGCTAAGCTTTTAATTGGTATTCTTCTAACTATGGCCAGCCTGATACTCATGAGCAGTGCAGGGTTTACTGGAGAACCGAAAACCATCCTGATTCATCTCAAAACTAGCCTTAAACACGATGATGCCCAGATCTGTGTTGCCTATAATGCCATCTGGGCCGCCTTAGAGGAGGGGTTGAAGGTGAATGTCCTCATTGACGCCGATGCCGTAAATACCTATAAAACAGGGATGTTTGGCAAGGATGATATTGAAAATTATAAGCTGCCTGAAAACATGCGACAGGCCCTGGCCAGACAGTTTAATGTACCACTTGAGAAGGTACCTACGGTGTATGGCGAATATCTTACAATGCTCAAAGAAAAGGGTGCCAAGTTTTATATCAATGAGGAGATGCTGATCACAGCAGGGATCGCAAAAGGGGCTGGAGATCTGGGAAGGATCTCGGCCAAGTTCTTCAAGCCCGTGACGATGCCGGAGTTGATCCGACTGCGAACTGGTGCAGATTCTTATCTCGTATATTAATTATAGGATTGGCTGATACTAATTTCATCGGCAAGATGTAATCCTGCATACATCTTTTAACTGGAAAAGTGGGATAAACTAAAATTAAAGGAGATCCCATGGCAAAGGCACTCCAGGAATCAGGCGGTAAGACTGGTAACGAACGAGGGTTTGTAAGGTTCGCCCTCGTCCATCTTTCCGGAAGCCGGCGGGGGAAGACAGAGGAATTCGAGGTGAACCGGCTCACAGTCGGAACAGACCCTGCCAACGACATCACCTTTGATCCGCTGCGTGATCATGCTGTCTTACCACTGCATGCCGAGTTTTCGGTAGAACACTGTGACCTGATCCTTAGGGATAAGGGGAGCTATGGTGGAACCTTTGTCAACCAACAGTGTATCACCGAGATCATCTTGCAGGACAATGACCTGATAATGCTTGGAAAAGATGGGCCCAAGATCCGTATACGGATTAAGCCGGAGGCATATGCAAAATGCAAACCTCTCCGGGATATTCTTTGCGACTGCCGGGATATAGCAAAAGCAGACCAGCAGGGGTGGGTCACCAGCACAGCACTCTTCTTCCGGCACCTTCTTAGCGATCTTGCCTTTCACGCGACAATACCTGTCAGACTCCTCACAGGGGTAATAGTATTGCTCCCGGCCGTTTTGCTGGCAGGTCTGCTCTACACCAACTACTCTAGCCGATGGACATATGAGCGGCAGATCAGTGGACTTTTAAGCCAGCTCGAGACGGGCAAAGTCTCACGGGAGGTCTTGGAGCGGAAGATCCAAAAGGATCGGGAGCAGACAGTAGAATCCGTACAAAAGCTAAAACAGGAGGTAGAGACACTGTCCCTCCTCCTGCAAGGCAAAGAAAAGGGGCATGCAACACAGGAAGATATTGTCATGCTGAGGCAACGTTTGAGAACAGTGGAGGCGGAAATGGCCGCCTCGGAAAAGATTATCAGTAGTTTCAGGGGCGGCGTAGCCCTTCTCCAGGGGACATACGGGTTTGCCGAGAAGGGGACGAGGCGTCTTCTCCATTATCAGGGCGTAGATGCCGAAGGAGAACCGCTCCGGGATGCAGAGGGAAACCCCCTTTTCACATTTGAAGGAGACACCCCGCTAGTAACGGCCAGCTTCACAGGAACGGGTTTCCTGGTAGACAGCCAGGGATTTATGTTGACCAACAGGCATCTAGCTATACCGTGGGAGATGGATCAGGGGGCCAAACAGTTGATCGGGAAAGGGCTTGAACCGAGGCTATTCATGTTTCGGGCCTTCTTCCCCGATGTTCCCACCCCCTTTGATCTCAGGGTCATAAGGGTATCCGATGAGGCTGATGTGGCACTGGTGAAATTCTATCCAGGCCATCTAAGGCTTCCTGTGCTCTCTTTGGGCCGCGGCATGGGCAAGATCACAGTAGGAGAGCCTGTCATTTTGATGGGTTATCCTACTGGGCTCGATGCACCACTGGCAAGGGCGGACCAGGCTACCGTGTCTGAAATTCTGCAACAGGCCGGCAATAACCCTGACAGTCTTGCCCAGGAGCTGGCGAATCGGGGATTAATCCGCCCTCTGACGACTCAAGGACATATCGGAGATACACTGGCAGATCAGATTATCTACGATGCCCAAACCACCTTTGGCGGGAGCGGCGGACCTGTGCTCAATCTGCAGGGCAAGGTTGTCGCAATCAACCATATGATCCTGCGGCGGTTCGGAGGGGCAAACTTTGGCGTGCCGATCCATTTCGGGATAAAACTGCTTAACCCCTCTTCCTAACAGCAGCTTTCTGTAGAATGGCAGGCCCCTTCATCAGAGACAGCATCTGCCTCAATGACCTGATCTATCTCCACTCCTTTTATAACCAGAAACGATCCGGTATAAGGAGGTTTTTTCAGCTTAGCCGCCGTGTCAATACAGACATCCACTTGCTGGTTTCTCGGAAAGAGGTGACCCTCCTCATCGACCACCGCCTGCATAGGCCCCAGATATACTGCCCTTTGACCTATATATCGGCATCCGGCCTTCTTCTCAAACTTGTATCCCCGGATGACCATTGAATAAAATCGGTATCCCTCCACCTCTCTCCAGAAGTTCTTTTTGAGCACTGAGATCCCATAGAAACCGGCCCGTTCTAAAAAGGCAAGGTACTCCTCCTCCGTCAATGCACCAGAGACACATTCACCCCAGAGGCGTGGGTTGCCCTTCATCCCCTCAGGGATCGGTTTCTCTGAAACTGTATCTGAGATCACGATCCTTCCAAGGTCTTTGAGGATGCGCCAGATCTCAAAAAAGACATGCCTTTTATCAGGCGAGAGGTTGATCACGCAATTAGAGGTAACAAGGTCTGCAGATTGAGGGGGAAGGGGGATCCTCTCCAGGTATCCTGATTTAAATGTAACCACATCATATCCAAGATTCGCAGCTACCAATCCCTTGGCCCAATCCGCCCTAGCAAGCATCGCCTCGGTCATGTCTATACCGACCACCTTACCTGTAGGCCCTACTTTCTTGGCGGCGATAAAGCAGTCGATCCCTCCACCCGCCCCAAGGTCGACTACTACCTCACCCGGCTGAATAGAGGCCAGGCCCATAGGGCTGCCACAACCATAGGCTATCTCCAGGACCTCCTTCGGGATATGGGCCGTATCATTCTTTGGATAACCTCCCGGACAGCAGAGCTGAGGCTGGGGGGACTTAGCTGCCTCGCCATAGAAATCCTGTACGATCCGCCGCGATTTATCGGGGTCGACGGATAGGACGCAGGCCGAGGGAGATAACGACACCTCGAAACCTCCGACAGGATTTATCCCGCTCTGATCTTCCTCCAAAAGGGCATCTTCTCCCATAGCAGCAAGGAGGATCGGACGATCATAGCCGGATGGGGTCCTTCTTTTTGCCCGCTCCCCGGCTATGGCAAAGAGGGTCTCGATAATCCATCTCTCATAGAATTCCGAAAAGGGGTCTTCGCCCAAAAATTGGCCGCTATGAAGATATGTATGCTCAATATCCCCGCCGCCGCACAGATATTTAAGATGGCAGTCCTTGCACTTGGCCTTCTTTTGGACGGTCCCCTTCCGGATCATATCGGCAACCTGTGAGTTTCGCCAGATCTCCTCAAGGGACTGCTTTGAGAGGCTTCCCATGCGGAGTTCGGGAATGCCGGCCAGGGCTGCCGAAGGATAGACCTCACCATCGGCATAGACCAGGAGCGATCCGTAGGCTGCGCTGGAGAGATCGGCCTTCACACCGTTGCGGCCTAAGAGCCTCATCCTGAGCGCCTCAAAGTTATCCAGGGCGATTCCTGTCTGGTTACATACCGACTGTGTCTTATGAAATACCGAAAAAAGCTCACTGTTTAATGGGCATGTAAGATCCTGAGATCCTCTAGCCCTTCCCCTGCTATGACTAATGAGAAGGTGTATCTTCTTGATCCCAAGCGATGCAGCAAGTTCTGCTGTCTCTATAATATGATTGATGTTTGAACGGGTAACAACTACAGTCAAGGTCGGATAAAACCCGATATTGATAGCCTCTTTTATCCCGCGAAGCGCGGCATCAAACGAACCTCTTCCCCGGATGGTATCATTGATCTCCGGTCGTGGTCCATCCAGGCTGATCTGAAGCGAAAGGCGGTTTGGATCATAGCGGGAAAGTCTTTTGAGCCTCCTCCCCTGCAAAAGGATGGCATTGGTCAGGATAGTAAGTTCAGCCCGAGGCAGGATAAAATCGATGATGTCAAAGATATCTGGCCTCAGAAAAGGCTCGCCTCCAGTTATGTAAAAACGGGTGACCCCCAGGGAAAACCCCTGGTCAATGGTTTGATGCCAGAAATCGGCCCCTTCACCGGGCATCCCGGCAGGAGATGAATCTACCAGACAATGGGAACAGGAGAGATTGCAGGCATTGGTCAAATGAAGCCATAGTTCCGAGAGGTGTTCAAGCTGAAGCACCTCGGACCGGCCCGGATATGGGGCCCGGCTAAATGGTATCCTAGATAGGAACCCGGAGCGGAAGGCATCCTGCAAGAAGGTCCGGCAGTGAAGCCATCCCTTTGCCCAATCTACCCCATAATCCCTGCAATAGTCAGCAATAACCTCGTCAAGATTCTTCCTCCCATCAAGATAGCCCATTATCCTGGCGCCACGCGTATCAGTGGCTACCCAATGGGGGGCCTCCGGATCGATCAGGATGACCCGGCCATTCCTCGCCACCTCATGATATGTTGGCGCAAATAACGGGCCCTTATCAGAAAACCCCTGTAACATACTGACTACCTCCATTGTTATAATCAATCCCTTATAATTAAGGTCTCCCCGTATAATAGAGGATCACCGACAGGTGATATGTAGTCTATCTTACATTTGAAGGTTCGCAGCGCCTGCACCGGGACAGGACAGTTTGCCTTATGGATTTGATTTTTGAACCTGGGAAATTACCGGACGGAGAGGGACTAAACCAGGCGGAACCCAAAGGTGTTATAGCGTTAAATCATTTCGCTAAATCAGTGTTTTGTCAGGCGCTGAGTCGTTCGTGTTAAATCAAGTAATGACCTTAATGCATCATTTACTGCGGCTGAATCAACAAATGCCTTGGCCACATCCGGCTCAAGCATGACAACGTTGGCTCCTTCGTCTAAGATGCGTTTGTAATACTTGCCACGAACAGCTTTTGAATAGTCAAAGTTGTATTCAGGGCGTAATTCATCGCTAATTTTTTTTGTTTTAGCTTTCATGTCGTTTCCTTTCTTGAAGAGTAGCCCACGGTTATTAATCTTTGCTCGTCGACCGAGTGCTCCGGGTCATCAAAAGTTGCCGATAAGGGATCATAAAATACTGTCATGGCCTCATCAAATGACACCTTGTGTTTTCTGTCATTCTTTTTTGCTTTTTCTCTGTTCCATGTAAATTGCATATCTTTAATTTTATCATATTGCTGCGCCTAACATTCTTTTTTATGCTATTGCAATTAGTTTATCTGAATCTTATTAGGTAATGGCCCTTCTTTTGTGAATTCCAAACCGAGGCCATTTTGGCGCTCGTCATAAAAATCTATAGCCTCATTTAACTCCTTTTCAGCATAGGGATGAAAAGAATAATTCAAGAACTTTACCTGCCAAATATTTTCTTAAATACTTCATCACCTGGTATTGTTTTTACTTTGCCACTTTTTATTTCTTCAACCCGCTTTTCTGCCTCCGCTGCCCACAATTCGTCTATTTCTTTCTGGACTGGATGAAGGCTTCGGAGAAGCTTGTCGACAAGTTGCGTCCTTATTTCGACTGGCAGCGAAACTGCTTCGTCAAAAAGCTCCTGGGTCTTTATCATATTTACCTCCCCATAATTTACTGATTAGCTCATTATGGTGGATTATAGAAATTAAAGGCGAGGTAGTCAAGAAAATGAATGAACTATAAAACCGTTGGGAATGAAGGGGAGATGCAATATAATAGTTTTGTATTAATTTTATTTGAAGTGAGTTACCGGAAGTTATCGCTTCCTTGATTTTCCATTATCTCAACCCATTACAAATGAGCAAAAATCTCAATTTCTCAAACATCTGAGTAAAAACCATGAAGATAGGCAGGTAAAACATGAATCTAAAGAGGACGGCAGGCTGTCCCCTTTAGTCGTTCCAACTTGATCTCTGCTCGCCCCTGTTATGTACGACACAATAACCACCCCCTTGAAGTTTTTGTGGAGTCATTATATCAAACATGGTATCTATTGAAATGAGTTTTCATGCAGTCTGGTACTTGGTTAGACTCCCCCATCACGCCGCTATTTGTATCAAGGACGCTCTATCCCGAGTTGCGCCAAGCCTCGTTCTCCATCGGGGACCATTTCCGGTTCGGCCGGCACCCTCAGTTCGCCAACCAATCGCAAGAGAGAACGATACGCGTAGTGTACAATCGTTAGTTCCCCTGTGTCGAACGTTAGAGTACTCGGCAGAGGGACCGAGCTTGGATGCCCAGTAAGTCGGGTCGGCAGAGCTGTTGATGACGAGAACGCCACGCCAATCGTTACATGAGGCAAACGATCATACTTCGGTCCGAACCGACGCTCGCCCTGGCCCACAACCTGCTCATGCCAATGTTCGTTGGGGTATCTGCGCGCAAATTCATCGACGAGGGTGGATACAAATCGTAGGAATGGGTCAAACGCTTCAAATTGAGTAGAGCCTAGGGCTGGGTCACCTGTGAGATAGATACCCCCGTGCTCATCGATACATAGCCGCTTCAGTTCAATCTTCGTCCTAGAGTTGACATGATCCGAGGCGGCCACCAGAACATCGTGCAGAAACTCTCCAAAATGGGCCGGGAGGGGTTCCTGCCCCTTCTGAATACCGAGTGGACCGAGGAAAGATGACCGTTGCGTTCTACATAGGGAAGTAATCGTTAGATGCAGTTGCTGGTCCGAGAAAATGTGAAGCGCACCCAATGCCGGACCACTTTCTGAACGTAGTAAGGTATGGTACTGATCAACAGTCACATCACTGAGGTTGAGCCCTCGCCGAAACACACAGCTGACACCGTGACCTGGCGGGTTAGCCAAGGCTGACCTCCACAGTTCAAGTAGTTCCTCCTTGTAAAAAGAGTATTGATCCGGTGACTGCCTAGCTACCAGTGATATGTGAAAACCCTTCGCTAGTCCACGCTGGTGTGACGACGTGAACATGTTGATAGCAGAGTACTGGGATTCGTAGGACTCCCCAACATCCACTGCATGGGCGGAGTATCGATAAGGCCCGTCGTAGACGGCAGGAATCATGCGTGGGTGGAGTTTGGCTTCAGCTTCAGCAGTCTGAAGAGCATTAATGATGCTTTCACGACTGGAGCGTCTTACCTCTCGCCTCTCTCGATGAGACGCGTGTGGACTATAGGGGGCCAAGAACAGTAGGCCAAAGATTCGGTTAGGATTAGCCTGTAACCACTTCCTCACTTCGGAGAGTTCGTCATGAATTACCCGAAGGTTGGATGTGCCTACCAAGAGCACTGAGTGGCTCGCGTTTCTGAGAATCTCTGATATCGATGGTCCCGCGGGAGACCAGATAATGCCTCCTTGAGGGGCTGTCGGCTCCTTTCGTCGTGCTGATGCTAAATCCGCAGCTAGGAAGGCACCCAGCGTCACAACGAAGGTAACTGCAGGCTCCCAGTCCGGTGCACGCGCCAGCCATATCAAGGCTAGAAGTGATGCGACGAAGTCAATATATTTGAAGAAAGTGAGAAATTTCAAAAGTCTTCTTTCCTCTCTCAAGTCTAACAAAAATCAGCGGCGGCGTCTTTTGCCGTCTGCTGGATTGTCTTGTTATGAATTTATTTCTTTTATATTTCTATCAGTGCTTCTGATTCTTTGCTTATTTCTATGTTTACTTTTGACTTGATATTCTTTCCCTCTTGGTCTTTCGGCGATTACCATCGGTTTAGTATCTATTGGCTCAGGGAATAAAGTGATTTGTTCCTGCAAATATCCCTTTATCCTTTTTTGGGCAAGAGTTACATATTCTTTTGAGATATCATAGCCGATATAATGACGACTTGCCTTCAGGGCGGCTATAGCGGTCTGGCCACTTCCCATAAACGGGTCCAACACTACATCACCTTCAAAAGTGTATAGTTTAATTGCTCGGAGTGGTAATTCAACAGGAAAAGGTGCTGGATGGCCGACCTTTCGAGCAGATTCAGCGGAAAATGTCCAGACGCTTTTAGTGAATTCCAAAAACTCTTCTTTAGAAATAGTGCTTTTTTTGCCATTGATGTTTTCTCTGGAAAATAGCCCTTTAGAGAAAACTAGAATATATTCATTAATGTCTCTAAGAATCGGATTTTTGGCAGACAGCCAACTCCCCCAGGCCGTGGAAGGGCTGCCGCTTGATGCTTTATTCCAGATAACCTCACCCCTCAT
>JACRHA010000086.1 GCA_016234185.1 Nitrospirota bacterium | reverse complement strand
TATCTCTGCAAAGGGTGATCTTACTGTCTCCTTTACAAACTTTTCCTTCTCTACCTTCTTGAAGATCTTATCAAAGATCTGAGTAAAGGCCTCAGAGCTCTTCTTTACCCGCAGCCTGACAAGGCCCAGGGATGATCTCTTATCGAATATTACTACCAGTATTATCCTGTCCCCGATGAGTGATATATGGATATTCTCCTTTTCTCCTTCATGGAATAGGATTGAGAATTCTTTTTCACCCAGGAGCTTTGCCATCCCCCCCGCAGCTGCTATATTTCCTGCAGTCAGCGAGGCGAGGGAGGTCGTATCGATATCCTGAATGTCGCCTATGCTTGTTATCAGCTGTCCGTTCTTGTCAACAAGAAAAGAGACCATGGCATTAGCCTGTTGATGCAGTTTGGAAAGCTCCGCATCTATCTGCTTGAACTCCTCTTCATACATTATTGTGGCAGGATCGGCCATCTGGATCTCCACCCAAGTTTATAAACTTATATCATAAAGACCAAGCCATTTCAAGCAGTAGATACCGACTGGCAAGCCGTGGTACTTCTAAGCAACAAATTTTTCGTAAGCCTCCTTTGGCGGGAAGATCCATTTTCATCCACGCATAAAAGGTGTAGCCTTCTGGCTCGCGTCGCCAGTCCGTATCTACCCAGCGAGCAAAGCGAGCGTTGAGGGGGAGGCTCCATCCGGCTTTGCCGGTGGAGGGGGCGACGCAAGCCCCTGGCAGATTAGAGGAATGGGTGTTCATGTTTTGCCTTAAGCCTTACCCATCTCCTGTCGACCTCTTTCTGCAGTGAGTCGAGGACTTCCTTATATTCCGGTCTTAATAGATGTTTTGTCTTGCCCATCATCTTGAGCCATTCTGCAACAGGTACCTTCTTGCCCTTCTCTTCGGGGTTATAGTTTAAAATGGTCTTTCCATGTTCTATCTCATAGAGGGGGAAGAAATTCGAGTCTACTGCTGCCTGGACTATCTTTGACCCCATCCTCTCATCAGATTTCCAGCTTAGCGGGCATGCGGAGAGGAGTTTCCCGTAGACAAGTCCTTCCTTTGTATATCTCTGTGCCTTTGCTGCCTTCTTAATCAGATCCCTGTAATCCGATTCGACTGCAGTAAAGATATAAGGGAGATTACACGCTGCCATGATCTGTGGAGTGTCCTTGTGATGAGTTGTCTTTCCAAACTGTCTCGGACCAACATTTGATGTAGATGTTGCATGACCGTAGGGTGTGGAGAATGAAAGCTGATGACCGGTGTTCATATATCCCTGGTTGTCATATTCCAGTATGATCATGGAGTGGTTACGCAGGGCGGTTCCGATTGCAGGCCCCATACCTATATCAAGACCTCCATCACCTGATACCATTATAAATGTTATATCCTGGTCAGCCGGTATCTCGCCCCTCCTCTTTTTCTCATCAAATGCCTCAACCACCCCGCTCAATGTAGGGGCGCCGTTCTGAAAGAGGTTGTGGATATATGTGACGTTAAAGGCACTGTAAGGAAAGCCTGTGGTTACCACCATCCCGCACCCTGTATGAAAGAGGATGACCACATGCCCCTGTATACCCTTAAGGAACTGATCTACGCTTGGGAATATACCGCAACCGGGGCATGCACCATGTCCAGGGGCAATCCTCTTTGGCATGGCAGTAAGCTCCCTGGCGGAGACACCTTTTGTCTCAAGCCTTCCGGTTGCTTCAGACCTTTCTATCTTGATCAGGTTTAAGGTGGTTGCCTTCTCTGTAAGTGGATCTGCCACACGTTCAGGCATATATCCGGCATCACCCTCTGTTGCCCCTATATACGCAAATGGTGTTTTTATCTTTCCTATTCTGGCTGCCTCAAGGGCCTCTTCAAAGAGCATC
The DNA here is from genome assembly GCA_016234185.1 of Nitrospirota bacterium. GTDB lineage: Bacteria > Nitrospirota > Nitrospiria > JACRHA01 > JACRHA01 > JACRHA01. The sequence goes on along the minus strand of JACRHA010000086.1, from coordinate 4,368 downwards.
TCTGCGTCATCCACAAAGAACTCCTTACCGCCAATACCATAGATCCTACTAATAACAAGGCTCCTGTTATCAGGATCATCTTTCAATGCGGCCTTGACCTCAAAAGACATATTACCGCCCCACCCCCCCTAGCTCTCCTGCCTGTCAGCCACAAGGACCACCTTCGTCCCACTTAGGGCATAGGCAATCTCTTTTGCGGGGAAGGGACGTAAGACTGTCGGCGAAATCAGTCCGACCTTCTTTCCGTTGCGCCTCATCTTGTCAACTGCCTCTTTTCCTGTATCTGCCGCAGAGTTTAAGAGGATTATTACCGCCTCGGCATCCTCAGTCCTGTAGGCATCTATAAGATCGAATCTCCTTCCGCTGATCCTGTAATATTCCTCAAAGATCTTCGGGAGGAGATTGTAAGCCGCTTCCATTGCCATACTCTGCTGTTTTTTATTGTTTATCAGATCCGGATCATTCATGACCGGCCCGAATGTTACAGGATTTTCAGGATCTATAGAGGTGTATTGCGGCTTCGGATTTCCCAGGAACCCCTCGATCGTCTTTCTGTCAGAGAAATATTTTACCCTTCTTTTCTGATGGCTCGTAAAGAAGCCATCAAATGCAACGATTACAGGTAGCCTCACATCCTTTGCCTCTCCGATCTTCACGGCAATTATATTCATGTCGTATGCCATCTGCGGATCCCTGGCAAGGAGTATGATCCAGCCTAAATTTAATGCCATCATAAGATCACTGTGGTCGCACCGTATATTAAGTGGTGCGGAGATCGCGCGGCATACAAGGTTCAGCACCATCGGCAGCCTCGTGCTTGACTGAACAGGCAACTGCTCTAATGAGAAGAGTAGACCCTGCGAAGATGTTGCATTGAAGACCCTGGCCCCTGCAGTCGTGGCCCCAAAACAGATCCCTGCTGCACCATGTTCTCCGTCACCTGGAATCAGATGTATACTGTGCTGTCCCTCCGCAAACATGGCGTCAAGTTCCTCTACGATCTCAGTAGATGGTGTTATCGGGTAATAACCCATTATGTGATAATTTATCTGGCTTGCAGCAAGTGCGGCCATCTCATTGCCGCTTTTAAAGCCTACTGTCTGGCTCGCAGCCTCGATGGATTTCCTCTCCTCAGTTGCTTCCTTCATGTCCCTATCTCCTTATACAGCCATTACTTCCTGATCTACCTGGGCCTCCTTTTGAAGGCTAAGCGCACCAGGCTTGCATATCTCAACGCACCGCATACACCCCTTGCAATACTGGTAATTGATCCCGACCAGTACCTGTGCCTGCTTCCCGGTCTTTGTAATGCCCCTCTCCCATATGAAGCAGTAATCAGGACAGGTCATATCGCACTCTCCACAGTTTACGCATTTTGCCTTGTCAAGGACAGGGATGAAGCCCTCCCTTGATGCGCTAAGATCCTTTAGCCTTGAATTGCCGGGGTTAATTATAAGACCCCCCTGCGGGGCATTTAGATAGCCAAGTTTGGGACCGATCCTGAGACATGGCATTGAGGAAGATGTCGCATCCGTCTCATACTCCCTTAGTTTGACCTCATCATATCCCCTGCAAAAGGCCCTGATATTCGGATCAACAAGCTTGGGGTATTTTTTGGAGAATGTCTTTTTTATTGTTTCAACAAGGGCCTCCTTGCTTAAGAACCCGGAGATCCTTACAACTGCCCCCAACATCACTGTATTTAACTTAACCTTTTCCTCAATAGCAATCCTCATGGCATCTACCACAGCGATAATCTTGGCATCCCTTTCAAGTATTTCATCTATATCTTCCGGTGACTTTTTGGTATTTATAATTAAGGAGGTTTTCCCGGAGATACCATCCAGGGTTGACGGTATTTTAATGAGATTCTCGTGGAATATGACCAGCAGGTGAGGCTCCACTATCGGGCTGTTTATCCTTACCTCGGCATCAGGATCGCAGAATCTTATAAATGCCTTGACAGGTGAGCCTTTTTTTTCTGACCCGTAGCTTGAAAAGGCCGACCCGTTGAATCCCTGCTCAAGTATTCCGGCTTCAGCGAGCATCTTACCGGCAAGGTTCGCCCCAAGCCCGCCTATGCTCTCCATCCTTATTTCATAATAGCCTGCCTCGTTCTTCCTTGGCAGACATGTACATGCTAAAGGAATAGTCATCTATACTCCTCCCCTCTATTATTTATGGGCTAAAAAAGCCCCGGAATGCCAATACCTCCCGTAATGCCCTTCATCTCCTCTGCCACGAGGTCCCTGGATTTGCGGAGCGCCTCATTTACGGCAGCCAATATCAGGTCTTCAATCATATCCTTGTCATTCTGGCCAATGATTTCAGGCTCTATTTTAACAGAGACGATCTCCTGTTTTCCATTCGCAACCACAGTTACCATGCCCCCGCCTGATGAGGCCTCTACCATTTTTCCTGCCATCTCCTCCTGTGTCCTGGCCATCTTCTCCTGGATTACCTGGGCCTGCCTCATGAGGTCACCAAGCATCTTCTTAGACATCGACATGCTATTTTCCTCCCTCTGGTCTTCTGGTATCCACAACCTCTCCTCCAAGGATATTTAGGGCCTCCATGATGATCTGATCCTTATTCGATCTCTGCCTTCCGGGTTTCTCTCCCTCAGATCCGGCAGATCCAAAACCCTCCTTGGATATCTGATTGCCTGATAACTTTGTTATCTTTATCCTCCTGTCTCTACCCGAAAGATCCTTAACTACAGCGCCTATAAACGCGATATTCTCCTCCCTGTTTAATAACTCTGCCACGAAAGAGCTTCCTTCATCATATCCGATAGTAATGTCCGTACCGATCATATTCAATAAAACGCCCTTTTCAAGGTACGAGCGAAGGTTGGGCTTTCTTTTGCCGATTGCCGCCAGGAGCTGTTCCCACGAGAATGGATGATATCCAGATGGCTCGTGCTCTTCCGTTTTATCTTTTTTATCTTCATCTGAAAATCCCCCCTCACCCCCCTTTAACAAAGGGGGGATGGGGGGATTATTTTCATTGTCCCCTGAGTCTCCTTGATGTATGAATGTTGCTTTTTCCTTGCTTTTGACATCCTGACTATGCTCGGTCCTACCGGCAGATATCAGCCTTTCAATCTCAGATAATCTTTGAACTATATCCTCAATAGGCTTAAGAGGTCTTAACTTTACTGCCTTTACCAGTGCAATTTCGAGGACGAACCTTGGATAGCCTGATCTTGCTATCTCATCGTGCGCCTGCTGGAATATAGCGAAGAGCCTCTGTAATTCATCCAGAGAGAATAGGCCGGCCTCCTTTTTTATCAGTTCTATATTCTCTTTTGGCCTCTCAATTAGATGGTCCGGGGCCTCCACTACCCTGGCAATAAGGAGATCTCTCACATATTCCACATACTCCTTTGAAAAAACTCGTATATCTATACTATTATCTACGAGAGTCTTTATGAGTTCAAGTCCAATCTTTGCATTCTTGTCTGCAATGGCATTTGTGAGCCCAGATAGTCTCTCCCTTCCGACTAACCCCAGTACTGTCTCAATATCATTCTGCCTGACATCTTTGCCGCAATAAGAGACTACCTGATCGAGGAGGATTAAGGCATCCCGCATACTCCCTTCGGAGGATCTTGCTATGATTGACGATGATCTCTCATCAAGCGATATGCCCTCATTTCCGGCTACAAATCCAAGCCTCTCCATAATCTCCTGATAGGTGATCCTATTGAAATTGAAATGCTGACATCTTGACAGAATGGTTTGGGGGATCTTATGCGCCTCTGTTGTAGCAAAGATAAAGATTACGTGCGGGGGCGGTTCCTCCAGTGTCTTTAACAGGGCATTAAAGGCCGAGTTAGAGAGCATGTGGACCTCATCGATTATATATATCTTATATCTCCCCTTAAGTGGTATATACCTTACGTCCTCTTTTAGCTCCCTTATGTCGTCCACTCCGGTATTAGACGCCCCATCAATCTCAACAACATCTACGGATGTCGCAGAGATTATCTCGATGCACATACTGCAATTATTGCATGGGCTTGCAGTCGGCCCATGCTCACAATTTAATCCCTTAGCTAATATCCTGGCCAGACTTGTCTTTCCAAGCCCGCGACTCCCGGAGAAGAGATAGGCATGGGCGGTCCTACCCTTTTCGATGGCATTTGTAAGGGTCTTTACTATATGAGTCTGTCCCACAACATCATTGAATGTCTGGGGTCTCCATTTTCTTGCAAGGACCTGGTAGTTCATGACCTTTCCTTATTTCCATTTAAAGGGGCTTGCGTCGCCCCCTCCACCGGCAAAGCCGGATGGAGCCTCCCCCTCAACGCTCGCTTCGCTCGCTGGGTAGATTCATAGGAATCTATAGTCGCCCCTAGGTATC
>JACRHA010000084.1 GCA_016234185.1 Nitrospirota bacterium | reverse complement strand
TGGTATTGACCTCAATGTGGTTAAAGAGCTATTAGGCCGCAAAACAATAACCATAACCATGAGATATGCACATCATAACCCTGAGTTTTTAAGGCCTGGAGTCGATGTTTTGGTTAAATCTGGTTACATTGGTCGATAAAGGAAGCCTCGAGGAAACCCCTAAACCATTGATAATTTTGGTTGCGGGGAGAGGATTTGAACCTCTGACCTCCGGGATATGAGGGCGATTCAGATAAATTTCGTAACTTGGCCTCCTTTATAAAAATTATTTTCTATTTTCATGTGGTTCAGCCATTTTATGCTTTCAGATGTTGTCCATCCTTGTAAGGTATTATAGTACAGATTCGGCGACAATTTGGTTGCACGTGATACATCAATTTGAATCCTAACGTATCTCTATGGTATAAACAGAAAGTAGGAGGTAAGCATGCAGACAAAAATAAAGGATTTAAGCACTGAGGAGTTTGAGAATTTAATATCAAATACCGTTAAAAAAACCATGGGGGAATTCCTCGAAGATTTTTTTGATTTGATGACAATCGAGGAGAGAAAGGCTGAACCTGAGGAAGACTACGAGGTTTACAGGGGCAAGAGAAAGCTCCATCCTCATGTATAGGCTTGTCATTAAAAAACCCGCCATGAAGGAACTAGATGCCCTCGCTGATGAGCAATTCTCTATAATAGATGCGGCAATTCTCTTGCTGAAAGAAAATCCTTATCCCCATCCCGCATCAATAAAACTAAAAGGTGAGGAAAAACGAAGGATCAGGGTGGGAGCTTTTCGGGTTATCTATACCGTCGATGAAGCTGACAAGATTGTAACGATTCATCGTGTAAGACATCGGAAAGATGTCTACAGATGAACAATAAATCTTTCCTATATTAAGGACTTTCATATCAACAACTTCCAGCCAGCCTAGAGAAAAGGCGATGTTGAAACTGCAAAACACTGATAGGATTTGGTTGCGGGGAGAGGATTTGAACCTCTGACCTCCGGGTTATGAGCCCGACGAGCTACCAAGCTGCTCTACCCCGCTATCCGGGTCTGATATTAACAGATTACTGATATTTAAGTCAAGCGGTAAATGTTGCCAAATTTCCATGGTTTATTATATAATAAACAAAAAATAGGGTTAGTCTATGGCAGTACTTAACATCAGGAAATATCCCGATCCAATCCTCAGACAGAAGGCCTTTCTCGTAAAGGATATAGACGGAGAACTTCAGCTACTGATCGATGATATGGTAGATACCCTCTATGCAGCCCCGGGGATCGGGCTTGCTGCCCCGCAGGTAGGGCGTTCTATCAGGCTCTTTGTCTTAGATCTGTCAGGGCGTGAAGAGGGAGGATATCCTCTGTCGGTCTTGATAAACCCGGAGATCATCCATATGGAAGATGAGATTCGGGTAGAAGAGGGATGCCTTAGCATACCGGATATAACTGAGGTGGTTAAACGGGCCGGGAAGATCGCAATAAAAGGGCTTGACCGGGAAGGCAAGGAGATTATTATAGAAGGGGAAGGTACGCTGGCAAGGGTATTTCAGCACGAGATGGATCATCTAAATGGCAAGCTCTTCATAGACAGGCTAAGCAGCCTGAAGAGAAATATCATAATGCGCCGCCTCAGGAAGCGAATAAGATCCTCTGGGGGATTAAGCAGGGATGAAGATACTATTCATGGGGACACCGGAGTTCGCCCTTCCGAGCTTAGAGGCGCTAAATCGGTCCGGAGATGACCTGTTAGGGGTAGTAACACAGCCTGACAGACCGAAAGGCAGGGGCGGGTTCTTAAGCCCGCCGCCAATTAAGCCGGCGGCAATAAAGATGGGATGTGAGGTTTACCAGCCTGAAAAGGTCAGAGAGAAGGCATTCATAGATAGAATAAGAGGACTTAAGCCTGACCTTATTGCTGTTGTAGCCTTTGGTCAGATACTGCCAAAGGATATCATTGATATCCCTCTCTGCGGCTGTGTAAACGTGCATGCCTCCATGCTCCCAAAATACCGTGGAGCGGCCCCCATTAATTGGGCGATAATAAATGGTGATGAGATGACAGGGATAACAACTATGCTTATGGATGCCGGGATGGATACAGGGCCCATACTTCTTCAGCAAGAGACAGAGATTTATGAAGAGGATACAGCAGGCAGCCTTTTGCAAAGACTGAGCCGGCTTGGGGCAGATCTCCTCCTTGAGACGATCGGGCAGATCAGGGAAAACAGGATAATACCAAAACCCCAGGGAGAAGAAGGTGTCTCCTATGCGCCAATCTTAAAGAAAGGGGATGGGCTGATCAACTGGGGTCTTGAAGCAAGACGTATAGAGCGGCTCATAAAAGGACTTGACCCATGGCCATGTTGCTATACATTCTACGAAGGGAACAGATGGAGACTCTTTGGTTCCTCAGTATTGGACAGGGAAGATACCGGGATACCGGGAAGGATTGAGGCGGCATCAGAAGATGGGATTATTGTACAGACAGGCCGGGGAAAGGTATCTGTTGCTGAGATCCAGCCGGAAGGGAAGAGGAGGATGAAGGTATCGGAATATTTGACAGGGCATCATATTGAAAAAGGTACAATTTTGGGGAATTGCTAAGGTGGCAAAAGAGGATCATATAAGTCTTGGGGAGGAGTGGACAGGCTGGGACGGTGAGGGGGCGGAG
>JACRHA010000081.1 GCA_016234185.1 Nitrospirota bacterium | reverse complement strand
TCCATACCTATTCCCTTATCCATGACGATCTCCCCTCTATGGACAATGATGACTTCAGGCGCGGCAAACTGTCAAATCACAAGGTATTTGGAGAATCTATTGCCATATTAACAGGGGATGCACTTTTGACCCGGGCCTTTAGTGTATTGACTGACAGGGGCATTAATCCTAATATTGATCCAGACAGGTGCATGGATCTGGTCTATGAACTCAGCCTCGCCGCCGGCGGATCCGGAATGGTCGGCGGGCAGACTGTAGATGTAGTAAATCAGGGAAGGGATCTGGATCTCAAGGCAGTTGAGTATATATATAAGAATAAGACAGGCGCGCTTATCAGGGGCGCCGTAAGGCTCGGTGCAATAGCCGCAGGGGCAGCAGGTGATCAACTCCTCTCTCTGACTAACTATGGTGAGAAGATCGGTTTTGCCTTCCAGATTGTTGATGATATCCTTGATATTGACGGGCATGAGAAGAATACCTATCCTTTTATACTCGGCATGGAGAAGGCCGGAGAGATAGGAGAAGGGCTCGTTGATGAGGCAATAGACTCATTAAGGGGTTTTGATGAGAAGGCAGATCCACTAAGAATGATAGCGAGGTTTTTAATGGAGAGAAGGCACTAATGGGTTTTCTTGAAGGCATAAACAGCCCCGCTGATCTGAAAAAGATCAAAAAAGATGAACTGCCCGGGTTAGCGGAAGAGATCAGAAAGAGGATCATCGAAGTGGTCTCGGAAAATGGCGGCCACCTTGCCCCCAATCTTGGGGTGGTAGAGCTTACCATTGCGCTCCACTATGTTTTTAATTCCCCTAAGGATAAACTTATATGGGATGTAGGCCATCAATCATACACCCACAAGCTGCTAACCGGTAGGAGAGACCGTTTCCATACCTTGAGAGAATTTAATGGGATGTCCGGTTTCCCCAAGAGGGAGGAGAGTCCACATGATGTATTTAATGTGGGCCACGGCGGCACATCGATATCAGCAGCGCTGGGTATTGTCGAGGCCAGGGACAGGAATAAAGATGACTATAAGGTTGTAGCAATAATAGGAGATGGTTCCATATCGTCTGGCATCGCCTTTGAGGGTTTAAACCACGCAGGGGGGCTTAATAAGGATTTAGTTGTTATATTAAATGACAATGAGATGTCTATATCAAAGAACGTAGGTGCCATCTCTGCCTACTTAAGCCGCCTCATTACCGGTCAGTTCTATACCAGGGTAAAGCAGGAGACAGAGCACCTGTTGAAGAATATTCCAAGGATCGGCGGCCCTATGCTGAAGGCTGCAAAGATGGCTGAGGAATCATTGAAAGGGATGATCATACCCGGCCTCCTCTTTGAGGAATTGGGATTCAGATATATCGGTCCCATAGACGGGCACAGGATGGATCATCTCATGATAACATTCGAGAACATCAAGAAACTGAAGGGGCCCATCCTGGTCCATGTCATCACCAAGAAGGGGAAGGGTTATCCCCCTGCCGAGAAAGACCCTGCCCTGTTTCACGGGACGCCGCCCTTTATTATTCAAACGGGAGAGCCGAAGTCAAGGTCTTCTGCCCCCTCCTATACAAAGATATTTGGAGATACACTTGTAAGGCTTGCAAGGCGTGACAGGAGGGTTGTAGCAATAACGGCAGCCATGACTGAAGGTACGGGTCTTCTTGGTTTTGCCAGGGAGTTTCCGGACCGTTTCTACGATGTCGGAATGGCGGAACAACATGCGGTGACATTTGCGGCCGGTCTTGCCTCCGCCGGGCTCAGGCCTTTTGTGGCCATCTACTCAACCTTTCTCCAGAGGGCCTATGACCAGATTGTGCATGATGTCTGCCTTCAGGGCCTCCCCGTAGTCTTCTGTATTGACAGGGGGGGGATTGTAGGCGAAGACGGGCCTACCCATCATGGTATTTTTGACCTGGCTTATCTGCGGCATATCCCCTCTATGACGATTATGGCGCCAAAGGATGAAAATGAATTCCAGCATATGCTCTATACGGCAACAAGAACTGACGCACCGGTCGCCATCAGATATCCGAGGGGGTCCGGGGCCGGGGTGAATCTTGAAGAAAAGATGATAAGGATACCGCTTGGCAGGTGGGAGAGGTTGTCGGGCGGAGATGACCTTGCGATTTTTGCCTCAGGGAGCACTGTGTATACTGCGCTGGAAGCTGTAAAGAGGCTTCAGGAAAACGGCATATCGGCAACCCTTTTAAACGGGAGGTTTATTAAACCGCTTGACAGGGATCTGATATTAAAGACTATAGAGCGGACAAAGACTGTTGTAACAGTTGAGGAGCATGCCCTTGATGGGGGATTTGGCGCCGCTGTCCTGGAGCTCCTTGAAAAAGAGGGGGCATCCGGTTCTGTAAGGGTGAAGAGGATAGGGATCCCTGACCAGTTTATTGAGCATGGATCACAGAAGATCCTGCGCCTTAAGTATGGGCTTGACCCTGACGGGATAATGAAGACTATCTCGGGATTCTTAAGGGAAAACGCAGCCAGGTCCCTGGACTTGGAGATGGAGAGGGAAGAGGGATATCAGGGCCATGGGGTCCGGTTTAAAGGAGAGGATAGATCAACTGCTGGTTGACAGGGGGCTTGCCGATAGCAGGGAGTCTGCGCTGAGTCTTGTCATGTCCGGCCTTGTAATTGCTGACGGAGAGAAGATCTCCAAGGCCGGGAGCATGGTGGAGAAGACAGCCGAAATCAGGTTAACAGGAAAGGTGATCCCCTATGTAGGCCGCGGCGGAATAAAACTTGAGGCCGCCCTGGGTTCCTTCTTCATAGACCCTAAAGGTATGACTGCCATGGATGTCGGGGCATCAATCGGGGGATTTACGGACTGTCTTTTAAAGAAGGGGGCAAGGAAAGTATATGCAATAGACGTCGGATATGGCCTGCTTGCCTGGTCCCTCAGGACGGATCCCAGGGTTGTAATCCTGGAGAGGAAAAACATAAGGGAAATGGAAAGGGAGGAAATAGGAGAGGAGATTGACATTGCGACGGTTGACCTCTCTTTTATCTCACTTAAGAAGGCGATACCCAAGGTACTCAACTTTTTGAGGGACAAGGGCATTATACTGGCGCTTATTAAGCCACAGTTTGAGGTAGAAAAGGGAAAGGTCGGCAGGGGAGGTATAATTAGGGAAGAGGAGAAGAGGGAGGGCGTAGTGGAGGATATGATCTCTTTCACAAGGGGCCTTGGACTTATTTTTGCCGGTGTTACCGCCTCGCCGATATTGGGCCGTAAGGGGAATAAGGAGTATTTTATATGCCTTAGGAAGAGGGGAGGAGAGATATGAAGGCCTTGGTAACAGGAGGTGCGGGATTTATAGGATCTCATCTTGCTGACAGATTAATTGAGGAGGGACACGAAGTTACTCTGGTGGATAATCTTTCAACCGGAAAGAAGGAAAATATTAACAAACGGGCAAGGTTTCATAAGATGGACATACTGAGTCCCAGGCTGGAAGGTCTGTTCAAAAAAGAGAGATTTGATATTGTGAGCCACCATGCGGCCCAGATAGATGTGAGGAGGTCTGTTGAAGACCCTATCTTTGATGCCCAGGTCAATATTTTAGGTTTTTTGAATATCCTTGAGAATGCAGTGCGATACGGGACCAAGTTCCTGGTCTTTGCCTCATCAGGAGGTACGGTATATGGTGAGCAGAGGTTCTTTCCTGCCTCAGAGGAGCATCCGACATGCCCTATTTCTCCTTATGGTGTCACTAAGCTTACATCCGAGCAGTACCTCTATTTCTACAGGAAATCATACGGTCTTAGATACTCCGTCCTGAGATATGCAAATGTCTATGGACCAAGACAGGATCCATTTGGTGAGGCCGGGGTTGTGGCCATCTTTGCACAGAAGATGCTGATGGAAGGTCAGCCTGTAATCAACGGCAACGGTATGCAGACCAGGGACTATGTATATGTTGATGATGTTGTGGACGCAAATATGGCAGTGATCACGAAGAAGGCAGAGGATGTATTCAATGTCGGGACCGGAAGGGAGACATCGGTAAATAGTCTCTTTGATCTCTTGAGGCAGGTATTAGGTTTGGATTTAAAAGCGGTATACGGGCCTGCCAAGAAGGGGGAACAGAGCAGGAGCCTGCTCGATCCGACAAAGCTTAAGAAGGCCCTTGATTGGGAGCCCAGGGTTGATCTTGAAGAGGGGCTCTTGAAGACGGTTGAATATTTCAGAAAGGACAGACCCAAAAAAGATAGGGTGTAGGGTGTAGGGTACAGGGGGTAGGGTTTACCCCCTGTACTTCAAAGGAGGGTTTTAAATGCCTCTTCCGCAACAGAAAAGAAAGATGCTAGGTGAGATGCTTATTGCCGAGGGGCTTCTGTCAAAAGAGCAGCTTGAGAGGGCACTCACCGAACAGAAACAGCATGGCGGGCGCATAGGAAGCATCCTTAAGGGGCTCGGGTTTGTAACAGAAGAGGACATCATTAAGGTCCTCGGCAAACAGCTGGGTATCCAGCATGTGGTCCTTGCGAACGTGATAATAGATCCGGATCTGCTCAAGGTTATCCCCGAGACATTGGCAAGGAGGTACCAGGTGATGCCGATATCCAAAAGGGATAAGGCGCTTACAGTAGCGATGGTAGACCCACTCAATGTATTTGCCATAGATGACATA
>JACRHA010000085.1 GCA_016234185.1 Nitrospirota bacterium | reverse complement strand
TCAGGATTCTTTCAGGCCATGCTGGCTAAAGGTGTCTATCTACCCCCATCCCAGTTTGAGACGCTCTTTCTATCTACTATGCACTCTGATGAGGATATCAATAAGACAATAGAGGCTGCAAGGAGGGCATTTAGAGAGGTCTAGTCAACAACGCCCAGCTTTCTTAGTGCCTCTAGAAACTTATCATCACTTATGGCAGAGAGGTGATGTTTTAAGGTGATCCTCCCTGAATGATCGAGGATGAGGAGATTATAAAGGGGGCATGCGCCTGGCGGATGCTCAAACTTAAGTACCCTTCCTATCCAGTCATCAGGGTCGAAGAGCAGTGGGAAATCGATCTTATGGTTCTTGAGCATCATCTCAGGAATCTCTCTGTCATCTCCGAGTGTGGAGATGGCAATGATCTCGATGCGATCTCTGTCTTTCTCATAAACCTTCTGAAGCAGGGGGATCCTCTCCTCGCAGCTTGAGCATAGATTGGTAAGCCAGAGTACAACAGCCTTCCCGGGAAAGGCGCTCGAAAGCGTAACCTTCCTCCCCCTAAAATCCAGGAGGCCAAAGTCGGGCACCCGCTCCCCAAGTCCGGTTCCTCTCTTATAAAAAGGCGTTAGCATCCACCTGGAATAGATCAGGATCTTCCAGAAGATCGCCTTGACATTTTTAATTATCCATTTCATAATTTGACGCTGCTTTATTCCAGTTTACCTTAATACTATGGGTTGATTCAACTGCCGGATAATCTATATGGAGAGATTAAAGATAATAGCCGATGGGATTACGGATATCGGGAGGGCCCGGCGAGCCAATCAGGATAAGATATGCCTATTTCCTCAATGGAACATCTTTGTTGTTGCCGACGGCATGGGAGGCCATGTTGGCGGCGGGGTTGCCAGCGGGATCTCGGTGGATACGATACATAGATATTTTGCTGACAGCAGGGATTTAAATCTTTTGCCGTCAGAGAGGCTTTTATCTGCCGTCAGAGAAGCCAATCTGGAGATAGCGGGAAAAGGGGCGAGAGATAAGAAATACCTGGGCATGGGTACCACCATAGTGGCGCTCCTGATAGATGGGATGACTGCCCATGTTGCCCATGTCGGCGACAGCAGGGCCTATATCATAAGGGATGCCGGTATAAGGCAGATCACCTCCGACCATTCATTGGTAAATCAATATGTTGGTAATGGGCTCATCACAAAAGAGCAGGCGAAAGGGCATCCGCTAAAAAATGTCCTGACCAGGGCCCTTGGCATGTCCGGGAATATAGATGTAGATATAACCAGTCTCCAGATTGAACCGGATGATATATTTATCCTATGCTCCGATGGACTAACAAATATGATTGAGGACGAGGACATATTAAATACTGTTATTTCTTGTGGGGATGACATTCACCTGGCCGGCAGAACCCTTGTTAATCTGGCAAATAATAGCGGTGGAGAGGATAATATCTCTGTTGTTATTGTAAAGTGCACAGAGGCATGATTCAAGAGGCCAATTTTCTGTTCCCGGGGAGGACAGGAAGAAGTTATAGAAAAAGGGGACAACAGCCTCTTATCGCCTCACAGACAGCACAGGACGTAATGCAAGAAGAAGCGGTCACGTTAGAAGCGTTTAATTCCTTTTATGTGCGGCCCTTTGAATCCTCCTCTGCTCAGCCTCCTCAAACCGCCTCTTCTCCTCCTCTGTCTTCAATAGAAGGGCTGGCACAGAAGTAGGTTTACCCTGGTCGTCCAATGCTACAAATGTGAGTGTGGCGCTGCTTGTACGGAGATTTTCCCCTGTCCTGGGATTCTCAGAAAAGACAGAGACCGAGACCTCCATGGATGTCCGCCCGACATAAGTAAGTTCTGCCTTTAATATCACTATATTCCCCAGTTTTATCGGGTGATGAAAATCCAGCCTCTCCATGGATGCTGTTACAATCGGCCTCCTCGAGTGCCTGTATGCCACCATGGCGCCTACCATGTCTATCCACTCCATCACCTTTCCGCCAAGGAGGTTCCCCAATATGTTGGTGTCATTGGGCAGGACGATCTGCTGCATCTGGCTGGCTGAATCGGATACATATTTTCCATTTTCTTCTGTCATGGGTTTCTCCTCAATATTTTTTCGATTATTTGTCCTGTTACTTTTTAAGACAACACCAATTTTATCATACTGATTTAAAATTCCATTGAAATTGAAGTATGCGGTGGCCTGGTAAGCCATGATAATTGTGATCAGATACTTATCCTGTCGACCTTCACTGCCACAATGAAATCGTTCTCTAAGAGACCCTGGGCAGCATGGGTAAAAAGTTCAAGCTGGACCTTGTTATAAAATATATAGATATCAGGGTGGTGCCCTTCTGCCTCCGCAATATCTGCAACCTTATTTACAAAACCCATCGCCCCCCTGAAGCCCTTGAAGATAAATTCCCTTTTTATCCTATGCACACCATCCCGAACAAGGATCCAGGAGGGTACCTCCTTGATATATCTATCTTCCTCAGGATCAGACAGGGGCGGCGCACCACCCTTACAGGGAACACAATGTTTTGCACTTAAATCCATATCCTATTTCTTCATATGACTATTGAACCTGTCATTTATGGCTCTCCAATCAATAGCCCTGAAAAATGCCTCGATATAATCTGCCCTTTTCAGCCCATAATCGATCATGAATGCATGCTCAAAGACATCCATAATCAAGAGCCTGCTCGCCCCTGCAAGATGGCCTCCATCATGCTCATTGACCCAGACATTAAAGAGACGCCCTGCTTCAAGATCATAATAGAGTATTGCCCACCCGATACCACGCATTGTCCCTACTGCCTTGAAATCCTTTTCCCAGTTTTCGTATGTACCAAAGTCTTCTGTTATCTTTCTGAAGAGCCTTGATTCCTTATCCGGCTTTAATCCGCCTTTTATCATATTCCCGAAATAATATTCATGAAGCCTCATCCCATTAAATTCCCACCCGAATCTCCGCTTCAGTTCGGCATACTCAGGTGTTCCGGTCTTTCCTTCCTTCAGGAGAAGACCTTGCGCGTCAACCAATTTGTTTGTATTGGTAACATATCCCTGGTATAAGGTAAAATGATTCTTTAGGAGTTGATCGCTGAATCCTTCTGTCCCAAGCAGATGTTCAAAGTTTTTTGCTTCGTATCCCATTTGGTCCTCTCCTTCCTCTTTATTATATTGCCTCTTTTCCCAATTGATATACTTTACTTTAGCATCCCTTACTTCGTCAATCTATTTATAGGGGCTTGCGTCGCCCCCTCCACCGGCAAAGCCGAAGCGAGCATCCGGCTTTGCCGGTGCAAGCGCGGGGTGTGGGGGCATCGGAGGAGCAACTGCACCGCACGGGCCCCCACAGATGATCGTCGCCTTCCCCTCAACGCTCGCTTTGCTCGCTGGGTAGATCCCAACGCGCGGTGCTAAGCTTATAAATAGATTGAATCTTATTTCTCCAGCCGTAATTTAAGATACTCACCTATCAGGATAGAGGCAGGGTATAAGACCTCCTCTTCGGTTTGGTTATGCAATATCAGATTTTCAGCTAAGTGGGCATATTCCGGCATGTTCTCCTTTATGGCTACCTCAAGCAGGTATTGAAGGGCGGCTAAAATCAATCTATGGTCCCTCAGCATCTGAGGAAACTCTGCCTTAAGCCTTTCTGTCATCGGGATGACATTGGCCATATCTTGTGAAATATTTCCTTCTGCCAGAAGGGGCAATAATCCCAGAGGCGGCAATGCATACCCTTCCTCCTTCTCAAAATGCGGGTATAGGACCTCAGCCACAGCCTTTGCCGCATCTCCTGTCCTTCCTCCTGCCCTGGAGGCCTCGACGAGCTTTGAATGAAGCTCCTCATGCTCTGTTTTTAAGGAACGAGGGATATTGAATTCCATGATCGGACCTCCCTGTCTTTAAGTGGCTATGACAAAGCACGATACTGCTTCCTTATAAAGTCTACCGGCCTTTCGGGTCTCAAAAGACAAGAATTGGTTCGCGTATCGGAATAGTCTTAAAACCAATAATATCTTATACCTTATTGGTAACAAGATATCCGGCTTTATTCCAGGCGGTCATCCCCCCTGCCAGGACATATACCTTGCTGAACCCGGCCTGCATCAGGATTTGGGCGGCTGTATGGGCACGGCCCCCTGAGCGGCATATTGTTATAATATCTTTATCAATATCAACCTCAAGATCGGATATCCGGCTGCTTAGGCTGTCTATCGGTATATGTCTTATCTCCGGCAAATGACCAAGTTCTCCTTCCAACTCATCCAACTCCCGCACATCGAGAAGGATCTGCTCCTGGCCTGCATCGAGTCTTCCTTTGACCTCATCAGGTGAAATGCTGGAAACCTTCTGATCATTGACGCTGCAAGTCATGGTACCCTTCACCTCGCAGGCAGGGACATCAACAGGGATCCATACTGCCTTCGGGTTCCGGGCACAGGCATAGTTTGCCTTAAGAACCTCTTTCATCCAGTCCGCAGGTCCGAACTTCAGGTCTTCAACATATCTTATATAATCTTCTCTTGTCGCAGGTTTAAGATGTGGGTTTTTAAGCTTCTGCACTGCGAGGCTCGATGCCTGCCGGTTTCTGTAT
This sequence comes from Nitrospirota bacterium, assembly GCA_016234185.1. Lineage (GTDB taxonomy): Bacteria > Nitrospirota > Nitrospiria > JACRHA01 > JACRHA01 > JACRHA01. The sequence continues at coordinate 804 of JACRHA010000085.1, read as the reverse complement.
TCATGGGCAGGGTAGACGATAAGATGATCCGGCAGGCCCAGGATCCGCTGAAGGCTGTCCCAGTGTTCCCCCGGATCTCCGCCAGGGAGGTCATCCCTTCCGGCCCCTCCATCCTCAAGGAATAGCACGTCGCCAGTAAGTATACGGTCCTGAAATATCAGACTCAATGAATCTTTGGTATGGCCCGGCGTATACATTACCTTAATAGGAATACCTTTAACAAGATATATAAAACCTTCTTTAACATGGGATGTCACGCAACATGCGGGGGCGCCTTTATACATAAGATAGTCACAACCTGTATGGTCTTTAAGGGCTGCAGCCCCTGAAATATGGTCTGCGTGGGTATGGGTGTCGATCACATAGGCCAATTGTAGCTTCTCTGTTTCCAGCAGTTTTAGGTAGTCATTCAGATGCTCCAAAACAGGGTCTATGATAATGACCTCTTTTGATCCTTCACTACCCAGGAGGTATGTCCGGCATGCATGGGGGTTTAATTGACGAAAGATCATCTCCATCTCTTTACCTCAATTGTTGTTTTCTGGTTAGGTCAATTGCAGTACTATAACATAGTATAAAACAAGAAAGGTTGGCCGTCCAGTTTTGCGCTAAAACACCATCACAGAAGTACTCTTAAAGGCAAGAAATACGGGTGAGTCAATCGATATATCCATCTTTTCGTAAGCAGACCTGGGGATAATGGAAACGAATTCCGCCTCTTTGCTGACATGGATAAATACCCTCGCAATATCCCCCTCGATCTGAACCTTCTTTATAACCCCTTCAAAGGAGTTCTCCTCATTT
>JACRHA010000083.1 GCA_016234185.1 Nitrospirota bacterium | reverse complement strand
TTCTTCTGTGAATGAATATACGAGTCGGTTCAGCTCCTGCAGCCAATCAAGATGTTCCACTAAAAATCTGACTTCTGACGGCTCGACTGAGCTCGCCGAAGTCTCCTGACTTCCTTCCCCCTCTTCTCCCGCTCCGGACTCGCACAAAAAGGCCATATACTCTAAAAGCAGGGCCAGGTGATCCGGCATATCTTTATAAATGGCAGGGATCTCCATTCCGGCATCTCTGTATCTTTTTAGCATATCAATTGCAGGATCACCCATGAGCATGCCTCTGGCTTCAGAAGGAACCAATCCGCTCCCCTCCCGGTCCCAGACCTTGTATACAGATTCTACTGGAAGGACTATAGAGGGAGAAGGTCCGACAAAAAGAGGATAGAAGATTTCTTTTAGAGACTGAAGATGGTTTGCCGCCTTGTCTCTATTAAAGGGGAGCGACCGTCCCCCTCCACCGGCAAAGCCGGATGGAGCGCTTCGGCTGAGCTCAGCGTCGAAGCCCTCTCCCTCCCTACGCTCGACTCTGCTCGCTGTTATGTTCGATATCTTCAGGCCATCCAAGGGAATGTTTATTCCCAACCGTTTTAGGTTCCCCTCGAGTTCCTGATAGAAACGTCCTTCGGCCAGATCCTGAGCGAACTCGATACATGGTTCTTTATAACACTCGGATAAGATCCTATAGATCTCAGCCCTTATTACAGGGTTATGAATAGCGGTAGTATTCAATTTCCCTCCTATTACAGGGGAGCGACCATCCCCCTCCACCGGCAAAGCCGGATGGAGCCTCCCCCTCCCTACGCTCGATTCCGCTCGCTGTAATGGGGAGCGAACTCCCCCTGGAGGTAGGAGCGAGGCGGCGCCTCGCCCCTACCTTTTTTGTTTACTGGTTCTGCTTCATTATCTGTTCCTTGTAATCCTTCACCAACTCGGACTTTTTCTTATGCGTCTTCATGAAATCGTATTTAAGGGAAGGCGCCTTCTTCTTCTCGGCATCACCAATATACTTTGGCCAGACCAGATCCTTTTTATAATCAGAATTCCCATAAAAGATCTGTCCCTCCACGCCAGGTTCATTTTCATGGCAGCGCAGACACTCCTTAGGATTAAAGGCCACCCCGCCTGGCATATCCGAGGCGGAGACCCTCCGGTCGAAAAGCAGACTGCTGATATCCTTTGAGAAATCCTTATCTGTCCTGGGTGATCCAACAGGAGGTGTGGTGGTCTCCATTTTCATTGCTGCTGTTTTTGCAGGCGACTTATCCATCTCCGCATTTCCCGCTATTACAAAGGTAAAACAGGCTGCAATACCGATTAAACTAATTAACTTGAATCTTCTTCTATCCATGACCTCCCCCTTTACTATAACCTATCCCAGGACTGTCTTCTGGGTATAGGTTTTAAGAAGATATTGCTCGGGCCAATCGCGAATTGATCAAGATCGAATCTCTCACGTCCTTCTGTCTTGACCTTTTCCATTAATTCATCCCTTAAGCCAAACTCGATCGCATTGGTTGGGCAGGCCATTACACAGGCAGGCCTGTTACCGCCCGGTGCATCGGAGGCCCGATCTAATTTATGCGCACAGTAGGTGCACTTATCCACTACATTGTAACCGTGCTTGTTTTTATCCGGTGTCAGCCTTAAGGCCCCATAAGGACAGGCATAGACACACATCTCATCCCCAAGGCATTTATCCGGATTAATCAGGACCACACCATCATCCCGCTTCTCAATCGCCTTACCTTTAACCGGACAGGAGGCAATACATGCGGGTTTTTCGCAATGCTGGCAATTCATAAAGACTGGGTACATGGCCGGGTCCTTAGCCTGATCCGGACCCAGCATGATCATGTCGTTTCTCTGCCACTGGGAACCTACATGGTTCTCAAGCTTGCAGGCAACCACGCATGCGCGGCAGAAGATGCATTTGCTGGGATCCACTAAGAAGGCATATTTCTGTGACATGGTTTACTCCTTTCACGCTGTTGTTTTAGTGACCCGGCATAACTGACACTTATACTCATTCTGACCCGAGAGTGTGTCATAGTAATGCGCCGTCAACACGTTTACGGTTTCATAGGTCTTTCCACCCAGATCTTCATGGACCCTCTGCTTCGGGCCAAAGGTATGGGGGACAAAGACTGTATCTTCCCGGATCCCATCCCAGACCAGGGCAGGTCCTGTAATACCTCCCCGCGGAGTCTCAACCTTAACAGAGTCTCCGGTCTTAACCCCAAGCTTTGTAGCAAGTTTCGGGTGGATCTGGACATACCGATCAGAGCTGATCTGGGCCAGACTCCATGCCCAATGGGATATCGTGTGAAAGACCCCTACGCTCGGTCTGCCTGTGGTCAATTGAAGCGGATATTTCTTGCAAAGCTCCTCGTTGTCCGGCCTCGCCCCTATCTTTACCTTATGGACGAGATTACCACCGCTTGAATTGCCTAAATTCGGCGACTTTACAAACTCATCAAGATACTCCAGAGTTGGAAGACCATCTATGCTCTCCGGGCTGGTATAAAATTCAGGAATGGCAGAATGTCCTATTGCAGCAAGCTTTTGATCCAGCTCCTTGGTATAGATCTCCACCTTGTTGATGTCATTGGGGAACCGTCTCCCTTCGGGAAATTTCTCATTTGCCCAGAGCAGTGTCCATGACGGGTCGTCCAGAAACATCACGCTGGTACCAGGGTGCTGGCCATCAGGGGCAAGTTGATCAGGTTTTAATGCCTTGGCTGCCGGGTGATCCATTGGGGGGCATGGCCCTCTTAAGACCTGCTGGCTGATCAGTTTGATCATCCGATCCGCTGTGATACCGCCAGACCATGACCCGCCATTCTTTGAACAGACCTCGTTCCAGAAGTACCTCTTATCCTTATACCACCTGGGGTCCATATTTTCGATCCAGTATTCCGGAGGGTTCTTCTTGTCATGCTTGGCCATAGTATGGGCCAGCTCGATCCATATCTGGAGCTCTGACTTCGCCTCTCCCATCGGCTCAACAACCTTGCTCCGCCACATAAGCCCCCTGTCTAACCTCCTATGGACGTGGTCATTCTCATAGAAGATCTGGGTCGGGAGTATATAGTCCGCATATTCCGTATCCTCCTGAGGAAATAGATTAAAGCTCACATAGGTAACGTCAGGATTCATCAGGGCCTTTCTGACCATGGAGGTATTGGAATTCTGTGTCGTCATATTCCCCACATAGAAGATCATCCTGAGTTTATAGGGTTTTCCTTCATTAATAGCCCTGGCGAAATAATCAGGCTGCGGTGGGAGACCGGCTTCAGTAATCTTAGGGGCACCCTTGATACCCGGAAAAGATACGCCGATACCGGAATTATGCATGGCCACATGGCCTCCGCCAGGAATACCGATATTTCCGGTAATAGCTGCCAGGAATACCAGGACCCTCTCGCAGTCCACAGCATTCACATGGTGGTTGATACCGGCATTGGTAATGATTGCCGCAGGCTTTGTTGTGGCATACAGTCTTGCCACCTTCTTAATGGTTTCGACATCAATCCCTGTGATTGTGGCGGCCCATTCCGGAGTGTAGCCTTTGCCATTAACAAGATCTTTTAATTCATTAAAACCGGCCACCCACTTTTCTACATATTCTTTATTGTGCAGATTATTGTTGATGATATAATGGATCATCCCATATGCAAGGGCCATGTCTGTACCCGGCTTGATCCCCATCCAGAGATCAGCCGCAAGGGCGGTTTCGTTCATCCTCGGGTCAATTACAACCCAGGTAGATTTAACAATCTCCTTCCTCTTCCGCAGCCAGGAATGGGTTACAGGGTGGGATGCAGCATCGTTGACCCCAAACCAGAGGATCATCTTGCTATCCCCCAGGTCATAGGACTGGGTAATAGGGTCCCAGCCAAACCCGTTTGTCTGCGATCCCTTTCCCAACACCATCCCATTTGCAATCCCCCCTGCATCGTTGCAGATATAACCTTCATGCGTCGTATTTGGGCTTCCATACATATGCATGAACCTGAACTGGGGTGCCCCGTTGTCCCTGGATACCCTGTCGCTTGTCTTGGCAGCTACAGCCTTGGCCCCTTCAGGGGTATTGTCACGGATGTCTATCAGTTTTTTTGCTATCTCCTCGTATGCCTGATCCCATGAGATGGGTTCGAACTTGTAGCTCGGCTTTGGGCCTACCCTCTTCATAGGACGGGTAATCCTGTACTTGTTATAAAGAAGTTGTACTATCCCGATCCTCCCCTTTGCGCAGAGCCCGCCGTCTATCCCTTTTCCAGGCTTATCCGGATCAGCCTGCATCGGGTTGTCAGGGTCTCCGTATACATTACTTATCCTTCCGTCCTTTACATGCACCATGTGCCAGCATGCTGAAGGACAGAATGAACACCCGTTTTTCACAACCCTATCAGGAAGGGTTCCATCCTCTACCCGATAGATAAGCTTTTCAGTGAATGGGTATTGCTCAAAATTCGATTTCTTCTTCCAGGAATGCATGGCCAGCGCTGCCTTTGGCGCCAATGGAATACCTGTCGTAGCCACGGCACCGGCTGCTGCTGCCAATTTCAGGAAAGTCCGTCGATGTAATCCACGATCTTCCATAATATCCTCCACCTTACTGATCTAAGTTATGATCCTACATACTTGTTGCCTTTTCAGGCAGACCACTGTCCTTAAATAACCTGGCCACGCGCTTGTTATATCCCTCCTGACCTATTGCCGGCTCATCATGCATATGAGATTCCATAAAAGATTCGGCAGCCAATGCCTTTTCTGCTAATAGTCCGCCTGCTACTACTGCAACTGCGCCTTTTGCAGTTATCTTTAAAAACTCCTTCCGGCTTAAATTCTCCTTGTCCATCATAAGTCCCTCCTTTATCCCATGTAGTGATCGCCCTGGGCGAATACGAGATTCGCCCCTACAACTGCCATATACTATTTCCCCTCCAACACCTCCTTTTCCTTTTTGATTCTATTAATAAAGGTAGGACACCTCCTGTAGTGCCCTCCTTTGCAGAACCTCTTGACCTCCCCCTCTGTTGGAACCTTGATTCCCTCGAGAACGGCTCCACAACTCTTAACCGGAACATCTTCGTAATAAGGACACCTCTCTGGTTCCATGGTACCCCATGCTTAATTTGAGCCTTCCCGAATGGATAGCAGTTGGTCAATATATAGCGCAATCCCTGTGCCAGGATTATTTATAAGGAAAAAAGGTAGATCGGTAATACCTAACTGCTTAATTTAAAAGAGATCTTGCTAAGATTGAAAAAGTTGGATTCTTGAAGTAATCTGAAATATTGGACATTTATGTCCAAAATAAATAGGGAAATCGGGCATCTATTCCCGATAAAGGGACTTGCGTCGCCTCGCCCCTACAACTCAACGCTCGCCTTACTCGCTATCTTTTGATTTGAAATCCTCCTTATATAGGGCGTACTCCTCCATCTTTCTCCGGAGGGTCTTCATGTCAAGGTGGGAGATATTAGATGATAGGGTGATGCTCCCCTTGCACCTCTTAAGGAGGCCTGTTATATATTCCCTCTCATATTCCTTGATGAGCCTCCTTTTTGCCTCTTTGAACGGGAGGTTTTCAAGATCCGGGATATACCTGGGCCTCGCCTCTACAAGTTTTCCTTCAGTCCTTTTCGGTTTATCCAGTAGGTCTATATGGGTAATAGAACTGCCCTTTGCCATGATTATAGCCCTCTCTATGACATTTTCCAGTTGCCGAACATTTCCCGGCCAGTCGCATGTCATCATCTCATTTAATACCTCCTGGGAAATCAAAGTGGTATCCCTATTGAACATATGTGTATATTTGGCAAGAAAGTACTTGGCCAGGAGGGGGATATCTTCTCTCCTCTCCCTTAAGGGTGGCAGCCAGATAGGGACTACATTTATACGGTAATAGAGGTCTTCCCTGAACCCCCCTTTTGCCACCTCCTCTTCCAGATCCCTGTTTGTTGCCGCAATGATCCTTACGTCTACCTTTACCTCTCTGTTCCCCCCCACCCTCTCAATTACCCTCTCCTGAAGCACCCTAAGGAGCTTGACCTGGGTACTTGGAGAGAAATCACCAACCTCATCCAAAAAGAGCGTACCCCCATCGGCCTGCTCAAATTTACCAAGCTTTTGCTTCATGGCGCCTGTAAAGGCCCCCTTCTCGTATCCAAAGAGTTCAGACTCAAGGAGGGTCTCGGTGAGGGCACCACAGTTTATACCTACAAAGATCCTATCCTTCCGGCTGCTGTTGAAATGTATCGACTTTGCCACCAGTTCCTTTCCTGTCCCTGTCTCTCCGCGGATCAGGACCGTGGCATCCGTCTCGGCTACATCAGATATCAGGTCGTATACCTCCTGCATCCGGGGGCTCTTTCCAATAAAGTTTCCAAAACTATACCGCCTTTCCACCTCCTTTCTTAATACCTTAATCTCATGCAGGAGGCTCTGCTTCTCAAGGACATTCTTTATGGTAAGAAGAAGCTCTTCAGGGGGGAAGGGCTTTGTGATATAATCATTTGCCCCCCTCTTCATCGCATCTACAGCCGTTTCTACGCTCCCAAAGGCGGTCATTATGATAAAGGCCGTATCCGGATACTTACCCTTTACCTCTCCCAGGAGCTCAAGGCCATCCATCTGTGGCATCTTCATATCGCTTATAACGAGGTTGAATCTCCTCTCCTGGAGTAGACTTAGGACATCATCCCTACGGCTCCCCACCTCTGCCTCATATCCTTCCCTCTCAAGCCGCACCCTTATCTGATGCGCAAATGCCTCCTGGTCATCAACTATCAGGATACTAAACGACATTCAGTCTCCTATCTCAGGGGAGCGACCGTCCCCCTCCACCGGCAAAGCCGGATGGAGCCTCCCCCTCCCTACGCTCAACTCCGCTCGCTGTGAACTGCCTTCCACAGGGGAGCGACCATCCCCCTCACCGGCAAAGCCGAAGCGAGCATCCGGCTTGGCCGGTGCTAAGCGCGGGGTGTGGGGGCATCGGAGGAGCAACTGCACCGCACGGGCCCCCACAGATGATCGCCGCCTCCCCCTCCCTACGTTCAACTCCGCTCGCTGTTCCTTTTAGGTGTAATCTTTACTTCCTCTTCATCATGATATTGATAGTCTGGAACAAATGGCAAGAGGATCTTAAATATGCACCCCTCACCTTCCCTGCTCTCTACATCTATCTTTCCGCCATGGGCCTCCACAATCCTATGGACTAATACCAGGCCAAGGCCTATCCCTTTCGCCCTTGTTGTGAAGAAGGGGTTGAATATCTTACCAATATCCTTCTTTGAAATACCAGAACCTGTATCCGATAATGAGATCTTTATCAGTCCAGGCTTAACGCCATTTGTCTTCCCCTTCATACCCATATGCATATCAACAGGGCAGGGCTTATAATCAGTTATTATTGTCAGTGCACCGCCATCAGGCATGGCCTGGATGGCATTTCTAATAATATTGCTGAAGACCTGATCCATCTTTACGCCGTCCACGTTGGCCTTCGGAAGTTCCGGATCTAATTTAAGTGTGATCTTAACCCGGCTCCTCACCGCCTCTTCCGTCAGATTAAAGAGAGTTGAATCAAGTATCTTGTTTATATCTGTCTTGTCCCTCTGTAACTCCATCCTGCCTGTATAATTTAACAACTCCGTTACGAAGCGGTTAAGATCTACCACCCCCTTCAGGATATTATCCAATGCCCTGGCTCGCTCTCCCTTATCAGGAGCCGCCTCTTTCAGGGTGTATGCCCCCATCATGATCCTGGCCAGCGGGTTCCTTACCTCATGGGCTATCCCTCCGGCAAACTCTCCCAGGTCGGATAATCGCCTTGATTGTTCCACCTGTTTCTCCAAAAGCTTTCTTTTTGTTATATCCCGTAAATGAATTTGTACGGATACAACCCTATCACCCTCGCATATCCCTGTCAGATCAAGTTCCATAGGGATGAGCCTGCCATCCTTGCTTACTACTTCAATCTCACTGGTCGGAACCTTCTTATTTTTATCTATCGTCTCTCTAAATATATTAATAAAAAGATCCCAATATCTTTCTGGGAGTATTGTGGTAAGTTCTTTACCAAGCAACTCATCCTCATGATACCCTATTATCCATTCTTCCCGCTTGTTTACAGCTAAGACCTTCCCCGACCTGTCTAACCTCATCATTGAGTCTTCAGCAAAATCAAAAAGTGATCGATATTTTCTCTCTGATTCAGCTATCTCCCTTGTCCTTTTATCAAGATCAATGGCCATCTGATTGAACGCTGATGTCAATTGCCCTATCTCACCGTCTGGCGATATTTCTATCCTTCTGTCCAGCCTGCCGCTGCTTATCCCCCTGACAAAGTCAGTAAGTTTCCTGAGAGGCCTTGTAACCCTGCCCGTAAGGATAACACCCAGGGCTACCCCCATAAGACCAAGTATGCCTGTGATAAGGATAATATTGAGGGTTATCCGTTCCAGGGCGGCATCCACATACCTCCGCGTCACCCCGACCCTGACCACGCCTATCCTCTCATTATCAATGAAGATTGGAAGGGCTACATCATAGATCTGATCTCCCTCCACGTCTTGATGGATAGTCTGAATCAGAAGCCCCTGAGAGGCCATTGCCATTTCATTTAAGGAATTCTTCTCCAGGGGGCTCCAAACCCTAAACTTCTTCGGGTCTGAATGAGCCAGTACCTCGCCTTTCCTATTTAATACCATGGCATAAGCCACAATATTCTCCGAGGAGGGATCCTCCCCCTTTATTATCTCTTTTATAAGCCCATACAAACCCCAGACCTCCTCGTGGAGCACAGGCTTGATACTAAGTCGGGATAGATTCCTGGCAATCTCTGCGCCCCTCTTTTTGAGCTCACTCTCCAACAACTTCTTCTCTTCCCTGATTATAAAGACGCTGATGGATGAGGCCACCAGAATGATTATCGATACAATAACAAGGGATACCTTACCAGTTAAGGCCATTCTCCTATATATATTCCCCGGTAACATCTTTTTCCTTTAATTCATAGGAGCTTGCGTCGCCCCCTCCACCGGCAAAGCCGGATGGAGCCTCCCCCTCAACGCTCGCCTCGCTCGCTTGATAGATACCCACGGGCTTGCCCGTGGGTATCTATCTTTCCTTAGGGCTTTTTGTTATACCTACCTTTGGTCCGGCAGGTTTTTTTGCCTCCTGGATCTTTGAGTCTTTCACAAAATTCAGCATCTTGCGAACCGGGTTATAGAAGGAATCGGGCACTTTAACAAATTTGTCTATCCGGAGCTTGCTTAGGATCTCTCTCCCCTTTGCGTCGCTATGCATATTCAAGAAGGCCCCCCTTATCCTCTCCTTTAAAACAGGGTCAATCTCCTTCCGTATAACAAAGGGGGTAAAGGGGAAAGGTATGAATTTCTCAATTATCTTTGTCTTTTTGGTAAACCTGGGATCTGTTGCATCGGCAAGGTCCCATACATAGCTGTCAACACTGGCGCCATCCACAAGCCCCACAGCTACCGCTTCGATAGAATTATAATGACTGTGGGAATAGATATACCCTTTAAAGAAGGTCTCAGGTGTTTCACCCATCTTTGCCAGGAAATAGGTAGGGACCAGCTTACCTGAATTGGAAAGTGGATCTGAGAAGGCGTAGACCTTTCCTCTTAGATCCTCAAACCTTTTTGCCTCGCTATCTTTGGGAACGACTACATAGGAATAATACAAGGGCTGTCCATCTATCTGGGGAACGACCAGAAGTTCTAATCCAAATTTCTCATGACCAAGAATATATGGGGGGCTGCAGACAAAGGCCACATCCACCTCCCCCTTTTCCAGCATATCATTCATCTCCTGATAGCTCTTTCTCAAAACCAGTTCCACAGGCATCCCAATCTTTTCTCCAACATACTGGAGTAGATGCCTGTTTAGCTGAAGGAAATCCTCAACAATTACTGCCGTTAACCCGATCCTAAGCGGTTCCTGGGATGCCACGGCATATTGTGCAGCAATATCTGCCCGGAGGAGAAAGGTCAATGTGAGGGCAAATATAAAGCACCTAAACTTCTTGGGCATTATATAGCCCTTTCTAATCAAAGCAAAGAACATCAGATTGCCTCAGACCGGAAAACAGAGCCACACTATTTTGGTTTATATCCAATGGCTAATTTTATCCCATCATGCAACAAAATTCAATTTCACCTGATTCGAACATCCCTGCTCCGATGTTCATTTAGTCATTTCAGGCCTCAATCAAAGAAAATAGATACCGATAAATATATGTAGCATAGGTAACAACAAAGACAAAAACTGTCAGTCTGATTAGACGATGGGAGATTTAAATGATAATTTTATTGCTGATTGGCTATAAGAAATAATCTTTTAAAAATCAGGAGTTATTTATATTTTTAATTATATTTACCAATACCTGGTAAGCAAATTGCTTAATCATACAATAAGCCAATGTCATTTAAATAGGGATGGTATGCCTGAGAGCATAGAATTACGGATTCTTGACAAGACAGAAATCAATCTGGTAAACTTGTTCCGCCTTTACCTTGAATACTTGATTAATCTAAAGCTTAACTTATTTAACTTTTTATTTTATTGTCTAAATCACTTAACAAGGAGGTCTTAATATGGGA
>JACRHA010000082.1 GCA_016234185.1 Nitrospirota bacterium | reverse complement strand
GTTGAGCTTTAAAAGCATCTCGCCCAGACGGTCGTCTATATACCTGGACATGGCAAAGATGATCTCGCCCCCCTTCAGGTAAATAGACCTGTCCTGGTCGTTCCTTCTGAGATTCAGGGTGCCTGTTTTCTTATTCCTGTTTAGGTATCTTAAGACAGCTACAAGGTCGTTGTCTTTTAGTCTTCCTGAAAGGGGGATTTCTCTGTCGGCCGGGCTTTTCATAGAGAGGGCCTATCTGAATGCTTTTTTAAGGAGCCTTTCTTTTCCGGCAGATCCCCATACAAAAAGAATAGGACTTGCAACAAACCATGAAGAATATGTACCTACGATAATACCTACCAGGAGCGTGAAGGCGAAGTCATGGATAACCTCACCCCCGGATACAAATAGGGCTGTTACGGCGAGCAGGGTTGTCAGGGAGGTCATAAATGTCCTTCCCAATACCTGATTTATAGAGCTGTTTATCACCTGACCAAAGGTATCCTTATTCCTTTTCTTTAGATTTTCCCTTATCCTGTCAAAGACCACAACCGTATCAGTAAGCGAATAACCTGCTATAGTCAGGAGTGCAGTTACAATCAGGAGGCTAATCTCCTTGTGTAATATATAAGTTACGCCGAGTACAGCAAGGACATCATGGAATGTAGCAATGGCCGCCGCTATACCAAATTTAAACTCAAACCTGAATGCAATATATATGATAATGCCGATAATAGATATTGCCACTGCTACAATTGCATCCTTCTGGAGTTTTTTGCCTATGGTAGGACCGATTTCGCTGCTGCTCTCGCTCTCAAATCTATTATCCCTGAACCCTTCAGAAAAGATACCTACGATCTTATCCGCAATATTACCCTGCATCGCCTCCTGTTTCTTGATCCTAATCAGGAGCCTGTTTGTCCCTGAAAATTCCTGAAACTCGACATCGCCGAATCCGTTCTTCTCAAGCAGCCTCCTTGCCTCATCTATCCTGACAGGCCGGTCAGATTTAAGCTGTATTGCCGCCCCGCCTGCAAAATCGATCCCAAGGTTCGCTCGCCCCATATAGATCTGAATAAATGCAAAGAAACCGAGCAGTATTAGCAGACCAGAGAAGGCAAAGGCCATATACCTCTTCTCTACGAAGTCAATATTTGTCTTACCTAAAACCTCGAGCATCATCACCTCCTATATGCTTAGTCTCTCCATCTTTCTAAGGCTATTGATAAAATCAAAGACCACCTTGGTGCCTACAATTGCGGTAAAGAGATTAATCGTAACGCCAAGACTCAGGGAAACGGCAAATCCCTTTATAGGTCCTGTACCGAAGAGGAAGAGTACAAGCGCTGTTATAAGTGTTGTAACGTGTGAATCGATTATGGTCAGGAATGCCTTGTCATAACCTGCGTCAATAGCCAGCCTTACCGTTTTTCCCTGCCTTAATTCCTCCCTGATCCTTTCGAATATCAGGACGTTTGAGTCTACCGACATACCAACAGTCAGGATGATGCCGGCTATGCCGGGGAGTGTAAGCGTTGCATTTAAGGCCGCCAGGGCGCCTATGAGCAATATTATATTCAGTCCAAGTGCAAAGATTGCTATAATGCCGGACAGCCTGTAGTAGATGGCCATTATTGCTATAACTGCTATTGTCCCGATGATCCCTGCCTTAATTCCCATCCTGATCGAGTCACCGCCAAGGGTCGGGCCGACCGTTACATCCTGGATTATCCTTACGGGCGCTGGCAGGGCGCCTGCCCTCAATGCGATCGCCAGGTCGTTTGCCTCATTTGTAGTAAAGCTGCCCGTGATCTGGGCCTTCCCGCCCGATATCCTTTCATTTATTCTTGGCGCGGAATATACATTCCCATCGAGAATAATAGCAAGGTGCTTATTTACGTTCTCTGTTGTTACCATATCAAAGAGCCTTGCCCCGGCGCTGTCGAATGTAATGGAGACGAAAGATTCGTTGAACTCGCCTATGCTCACCCTTGCATCAGTCAACAGATCGCCTGAGACCATCGTCCTCTTTTTCACAAGAAAGGGCCTCTTTGATATCTTTCCGGTCTCCGCATTCACTATCCTGTCAAATAGGATCTCATCTCCATCCGGTATCTTATCCTTAAATTCGTTTATTATCTTTTCCTCATCGCCTGATGGTATGAGTGGGGGGAGCTGGTTTATCAGCGGGCTCTCCTCATCTAAAAGCTTGAATTCGAGTATGGCTGTCTTCCCTATCAGATCCTTTGCCCTCCCGGGTTCCTTTATCCCGGGGAGCTGGATTACGATCTGATTTTCTGCCTGCCTCTGGATCAGGGGCTCGGTAACACCATACTGATCAATCCTGTTTCTGATGGTTTCCAATGCCTGGGCAGATGCAGACTCCCTGATCCTTTTTGCCTCGCCCTCACGCAAGGCAAGGATAGTCTCCCCTTCCTTTGTCTCCTTCAGGGTAAAATTGGGGAAGCCCTCTGTCAGTTTTGCTACCGCATCTTTGGTCCCTGGCTGAGGGTGCATGACAGATATTTCTGCCGGGCCGCTCCTCCTGATCGAATCTATCTGTACCTTCTTTTCGTTCAGGAACTCCTTCATGTTTATTGCTGCCCTCTCAACAACGTTCTCTACTGCCTTTTCTTCTTCAACCTCAAGAACAAGATGTATCCCGCCTCTTAAGTCGAGGCCGAGGTTTATCCCCTTGTTGGGAAGGTACGTCTTCCACCATTGTGGCATATACTTATAGGCGGGTGTTGACGGAAGGAAAAAGACAATCGAAACCAACACCGTCAGGGCAATAAGGTAAGACCTTGTTTTTATCCCTTTCTTCATCTCTACTCCTCTTCGCCTCCGGTTCTGATTTCTGCTATGTGACTTCTCATGATCCTTATCTTGACATTATCTGCCACCTGGAGCGTGACAACATCCTTTGAAAGGTTGGCCACGGCGCCAATCAGTCCAGATGATGTAACAACCTTGTCACCCTTTTTCATGGTATCGAGCATAGCCTTGTGCTTTTTCTGTTTCTTCTGCTGAGGCATTATTATAAGCACATAGAATAAGACGAAGATCAGCGCAAAGGGTACAAGCGTAGTAAATATCGTCTCCTTCGAGACCGGACCCTTTTCTGCCTGGGCAAAGGCTAATGACGTATAAACCCCCAAGGAAAATATCGTAAACAACTAGATCACCTCCTTTTTTCCGTTTTTCTGGATGAATAGAACGCTTCCCTAAATTTTAACATCCCCCCCTCTTCTATTGCCTTGTGAAGACTATCCATCAGTGCCATATAATAGTATATATTATGGATAGTATTCAGTCTTGGGGCAAGTATCTCTTTCGACATAAATAGATGCCTTAAATAGGCCCTTGAGAACGTCCGGCATGTGTAGCAGTCGCATTTGGGATCAATGGGTCTTTCATCCTTCGCATACCTGGCGTTCTTTATGATCAACCTCCCTGTAGAAGTGAAGAGATAGCCTGTCCTTGCGTGTCTTGTCGGCATAACGCAGTCGAAGAGATCTATCCCCCTTATTACACCCTCAACAATATCCTCAGGCGTGCCGACCCCCATGAGGTAGCGGGGTTTATCATAAGGAATAATGGCCGTAACCAGGTCTGTCTGCTCGAGCATCATATCCCTTGTTTCCCCGACAGAAAGGCCTCCGATGGCATAACCATCAAAGCCTATCTCGACAATGTCCCTTGCCGACCGCTCCCTCAAGTCCTTAAAAAAACCCCCCTGAATGATCCCGAATAGCAACTGATCTTTTCTCTTGTGTGCCTTTCTGCACCTCTCCGCCCATCGGGTCGTCCTTTCAACTGATATCCCGGTATAGTCATGGGTGGATGGATACTTGAGGCACTCATCAAATGTCATTATTATATCAGCGCCAAGGGCCTCCTGGATCTCAATGGATACCTCTGGCGAGAATAGATGGTATGAGCCGTCAAGATGGGACTGAAATCTGACGCCGTCATCATCCACCCTGGTCAGGTCGCCCATGCTGAATATCTGAAAACCGCCGCTGTCAGTGAGGATCGGTCTGTCCCAGGAGATAAAGCGGTGCAGTCCGCCGAGCTCCTCTACCAGCTTATGTCCCGGCCTTAGATAGAGGTGATAAGCATTCCCTATTATTAGAGCGACTCCGAGGTCAAGCAGCTCCTTTGGCGTCAGGGTCTTTACGCTCCCTACTGTCCCGACCGGGATAAAGGCCGGGGTCTGTATATCTCCATGGGATGTTTCGATCTTCCCTATCCTGGCAGGTGTGGCAATATCTTTTTTTTCTATTTTAAAGGGGCTCACATCTTCTCCGGTCTGGTTACCCCGAGGATCTTGAGTGCATCGGCTATGACGATCTTTATCGTCTTCATGAGCATAAGCCTGGCCTTTGTCTTCTCGATATTGTCATCTATAATTCTTTGTTTGTAATAATAATTATGGAGGGACCAGGACAGATCATGGAGGTATATCGTTAGTCTGTGCGGTTCCAGTGCCTCTGCAGCGGCCTCTATGATATCCGGGTAAAGATAGAGCCGCTTTATAATGTCAAGTTCCTCCGGTAATTCAAGGAGTTCCAGGGTTCCAGGGTTCCAGGGTTCTGGTGCGTTTGACCCCTCAACCGCTATCCCCCTCTTTTCTGCCTCCCTTGCCAGACTTGCAAGCCTTGCATGGGCATATTGGATATAATAGACAGGGTTTTCATCAGATGCCTTCTTTGCGACCTCCAGGTCAAAATCTAGGTGACTGTCAGGCCTCCTCGTAAGAAATATGTACAGGGCGGCATCTGGCCCTACCTCATCAATGACCTCCCTGAGAGTAATGAATTCCCCGGCCCTCTTTGACATCTGGACAGGCCTCCCCTCCCGGACGAGGTTTACCATCTGTGACAGGATAATCTTTAGCTTTTTACGCGGATAGCCGAATGCCTCGATAGCGGCTTCCATCCTTGGTATATATCCATGGTGGTCAGCTCCCCAGATATCTATAATCTGATCATACCCCCTCTCAAGCTTATTCTTGTGGTAGGCGATATCTGATGCGAGGTAGGTATATTCGCCATCCCCTTTTCTGACTACCCGGTCCTTCTCGTCGCCGAATGCGGATGACCGAAACCAGACGGCCCCCTCATCTTCATATATATATCCTTTTGATCTCAGCTCGGAAATAGACTCATCGACCTTTTTGCCGGCAAAGAGTGAGGACTCTGAAAACCAGGAATCAAATATTATGCCTGCCACGGTCAGATCTTCTTTGATGCCGGACATGATCTGGTCATAGGCAATCTTTGAAAATATCCTAAACGTCTCCTCTTTGGGGGTATCAAAGTATTTCCTCCCCTCCTTATCAATAATTGACCTTGCTATATCATCTACATAGGTCCCCTTGTAGCCCTCTTCGGGGAAACTCTGGTCTGATCCAAGCATATTAAGGTATCTCGCATAGACCGACAAGGCGAGGTTTTTCATCTGATTTCCGGCATCGTTGATATAATATTCCCTCTCCACCCTGTAACCGACCCTCTCCAGCAGGTTTGATATAGCGTTTCCCACCGCAGCGCCCCTGCCATGCCCCACATGAAGAGGACCTGTCGGGTTCGCACTTACAAACTCTACCTGTATCTGTAACCCCTTTCCGATATTCGATTGGCCGTAATCATTACCGGCCGCTATTATCTCATGTAACATCCTGTACCAAAAAGATTTCTTCAGGGTGATGTTGATAAACCCCGGGCCGGCGATCTCAACGCCTTCAATAATGGACGGGAGGGGCGTGATATATCTTGTAATGATCTCTGCTATCTCCCTGGCCGGGACTCCGGTGGTCCTGGATAGTGTCATCGCCACAGTGGTGGCAAAGTCACCCTGCCCTTTTCTCTTCGGTATCTCAAGGGATATTTCAGGGATCGCTTCCATACTGATAGCGCCCTCTGACCTTGCCCTCCCAAGGGCATCCCTGATTATATTTACAAGATCTTCTCTCATTTTTTACGGATTCGCGTGCAAGAAAATGGAGCCTAGTATAGCTATTCTGGTCTAAATGTCAACCGTTACAGAATACAGAAGAAAACTCCTGACTACTGACTACTGGAGTTGGCCTCTGTCTCCTTCTCTTCTTCCTTATACATCTCAATAACGCTGCTTACCTTAATCCCCCCTGCCTCCAGGGCCTTCTTTAGATCTGTCATCTTTGCATCAACTACCTTAACCATGTAGTTAATCTTTATAGCCATTTAAGATTCCTCCTGATTTGCGGGCATTATATCATGAATAGATCTAAACTATAACCTGCCGATTATTGAGATTTAATATTTATGGTTCTTCGTGTAAATGTAAATGGGTGTCCCATGTCCTTGACCCAATGACTTGTGCGAATGCGCTGGTTTGACACTGATAACATTCATGACTATAATGGACATAATGGATATGATTAGGTGATAGTGTTAATAATGGAGGATCTATGAAACGTCAGGTCAATATTGCTGAGGCAAAGGCTACCCTTTCTGCCCTTATAAATGAGGTTGCTTATGGAGGTGAGCGTATCCTCCTTCTTTCTCGCGGCAAGCCCAAGGCAGCTTTGGTCGGTATAGAAGACTTAAAGCGCCTCGAAGGGGATCTGATCGCTTCTACCAGATCTGAGGTCTTGAAAAAGGCCGCAACCCTTAGAAAGAAGATTGCTTTTGGGGGCAGGAAGATCAGGCCGGTTGAGGAGGATCTTGCAAAGATCCGTGAAGGGGTATAAAGCAACATGTCCCTTGTTTGTGTTGATGCCTCCTATGCCCTTAAGATCGTTCTTCCCGAAACCGATAGTGATGCTGTTGCAGCAAAATGGGAGGCATGGCAGAAAGAGGGGAGGACGGTTATCTCACCATGGCTTTTCGCCTTCGAGGCCATGGCAGTACTTCGACAAAAGGTTGCAAGAAAGGAACTGACCCTAAAGGAGGGCCAATCGGCATGTGGAATCCTTTGGGATCTTGGCGTGTTATTACATCATCATGAGGCCTTGTGGCAACGTGCATGGGACCTTGCAACTACCTACCATCGCCCCAACATTTATGACACAGCCTATCTCGCCTTGGCCGAACTATCCAACTGTGAGCTCTGGACAGCAGACCATAGGTTTATCAGATCTCTTGGTGGCAGGGAGGCCAGGGTGAGGGGAACATTGATTTAAGAGTAAACGGTAAAGAGGATCTTTTTATCGATATGGATACTTTCTCCGACGCAATGATCAACTCAGCGGCCATAGCGACTTCGGACACTTCGTTTGACTTCTTCCCACGTGTGTCCAGAGGCAGGGGTTTTCATCAGGTTGGCCTTTCTCCGTGCCAGCTCTTCTTTTTGCCAGTCATGGACTGGTACCGCTTCAGGAGTGGCCGCAAGGTCATCCCACAAGTCTTCCACGAGCTGGAGCTTTTCCGACGGACTCAGATCAAAGATCGAGGTACTTGTTGGGTTCATCTGAAATCCTCCTACAATAGTGTTCAAGCACGATAAATCATCCTACCGCCTTCCTGGTATTAGGCCGACCGCCGAACACTGCGGCCCAAGCGGACTATCGCCATTCTATCATTCCACAACATGAACGGCAAGATTCATGCGGTGAACGTAGACAAGTCTGACACCTATCCAAGTCATCGGGGCCTGAATCGACCTTACGCCCTCGGGGACGCCCAGGAAAATCCCTCATAAAGTAGCCTGTCCCCTTTTTTCAGCAAAGGGGCTCGGCGTTATTACCGCGTCCCTCTTGAGCGGGTTATTGGGCCTTCATATAGATACATGCATCCAACATGGACAGAACCTCTTCAAGCAGATTATCTGAAGCCCTTCCCATGCGTTTAGCCTTCCATGCGCGGAAATCTATCAATTTGACTTGCTCAACCATGACGAATCCCGTGACTTTTGGATGGTTCGCAACGGGACACTATACTTAATTCTTGATTCATGGTTTGAAAATAAGAATGGTGTTCCTGAATACAATTTATCCTATCAGAAATGGTTCCTTCCTCTTTCTCTTGCCCCTTCTTTTCGGAGGGTTTTCCTGAAATACAGGCGACCTTGAGCACAAGGAGAGAAAAGAAACAACCAATTGATTGAGGCTAACTCCTTCTTCTTCCGCTTTCTCTGCCAAGACCCTGTGAAGAGTCTTTGGTATCCTCACATTAAACTTTCCGCTGTAATCTTTTGGTTCTGGAACTGGAAGCCCTTCCTCCTTACAGATCCTTATATATTCATCAATAGCTTCCCTTGCATTCTTGAGGGCACCTTCTTCCGAGATTCCTCCGGTAAAGATGGAAGGGATATCAGGTATCCTTGCATAATATCCACCTTTTTCATTTGGTGTTATAATAATCTCAAATTTATACATATCCCATCTCCTCTAAATACTCTAAGATCTTTTTAACATCCACTACTGCTGCAAATTTTTCTCCACTATGCGGCTTTACTACCATAATGGGCGGCGCATCTTCTTTTATGTATATGCAATGTGAACTACTACCCTTTCTTTTCCTAAAACCAAGCCTTGAAAACAATGATTCTATTTCTTCAAACCTTACTCCAGAAGGATTTTCTCTAATCTTTTTGATTATCTTATCCTTCTTGGACATTTTTTATTAATACCAAATATAGTGGCAGATGTCAAGATATCCCAATTACCTTGCAATTTGATCCAGCGGCTAAAGAGGTGTTAACCATAGCGTTATAAATAATTGCGCGCATGAGATTGTGGAGCCTGTTCCGAGCAAAGTAAGGAATTTCCAGGTTTGCTTCGGCTTTGCCTAGCTATGACAAGCGACGGTGAGAGAGGGGACAAGGACTCTATCTATTTTTTATTTATATGGTATCATTAACTATTGCAAAAAATATCTTTCTGTCAGGGTTTGTATGTAGCTATCATTAATTGATGGAGGTCTGATATGAAGGCAGTAATATTCCATGAGTTCGGAGGGCCTGATAAATTAGTATACGAAGATGTCCCTGTGCCGGTTATCGGCAGGGATGAGGTTTTAGTAAGGGTCAAGGCATGCTCCATAAATCATTTGGATATATGGGTTATGGGCGGGATCCCTGCCTATAAGATCTCATTACCCCACATATCCGGTTGTGATACAGCCGGGATTGTTGAAAAGACCGGGGAGGATGTCCTGAATATAAAAGTCGGGGATAGGGTCATAATAGCGCCAGGGCTATCATGTTTTAAATGCAGTTATTGTCTTTCGGGGCATGACAATCTCTGTTCATCCTACAGGATTATTGGGGCCGGTACGGATGGCGGCTACGCCGAATATGCGAAGGCCCCGGCCATCAATATAATACCTATGCCGGAGAATCTATCCTTTGAGCATGCGGCCGCCTTCCCGCTCGTATTCCTTACTGCGTGGCATATGCTGATCACTAGATGCGGCCTTAAACCAGGGCAGGATGTCCTGGTTCATGCCGCAGGGAGCGGGGTGGGGAGCGCTGCTATCCAGGTTGCAAAACTGGCCGGTGCCAGGGTAATAGCAACGGCAGGATCTGACGAGAAACTTGAAAAGGCAATAAAGATAGGCGCAGACGATCCGGTAAATTATACCAAGGAAGATTTCTCAAGACGCGTTCGTGAATTAACGGGCGACAGGGGTGTGGATATTGTCTTTGAGCATGTGGGTCCCCAGACGTGGGATAAATCTATCTCGTCACTTGCAAAGAATGGCAAGATAGTGACATGCGGTGCCACCTCAGGTCCTGAGGCCAGGACCGACCTGCGTTATATATTCTCAAAACAGCTTACAATCCTTGGATCTATAATGGGTACGAGGGGTGAGCTGATGGAGATAACGCGATTAATGGGGCAGGGGAGGCTGAAGGCCGTGATTGATTCAGTCCATCTCCTTAAGGATGCCGGGAAGGCTCAGGAATTGATGCTCTCCCGTAAGATTTTCGGCAAACTGATTCTGGCGGTATAGATAGACTGATTTATAAAACCGGGACTTTAGCCCGGTAGTTGACCTTATGGTAGTGTTTGTTTGAAAAAGTCAAAACCTATCTTGCGGAAATCCCCGACTAAAGAGGCCGCCCTGCTCGTCCATCCCCACATATATTCCAGCGGATACTATTCAGTTACAGTAATCTTATGCCGCCTATTCCTGAACAAAGATTTATTCTTTTTCATGTATCTTTCATGCTCCTGCGACAGATCACCCACTGGAATAGCATGTTTGTATACTTCTTTATTGATAAGAGAAATTTTATATCCAAATATGATATTAGCTTGGCCTCGTATCAAGAAATTTCTTGATGAAGATTTCTCGCTCCTCTCGCTGACAATCTGTATATCGTCCGTTACGCGGCGTCAGCCGGAGATAATGGCCTAAAATTAAATTAGCCCGGTCAGCCTTATACGATTTAAGAAAAGAAGCTATCTGATTCAGGAGATCGAGGGCCTGCCGATTGCTAATCTGATAAGTCTTGCTGGGTGTGTGATTATTTTTATAAGTCCTTTTATTAGTAATTGTACCCGCACCGACAACCTCTTTCACGTATTCAAGCAACATGCCCTCTGTACTGCTGATACTAACAACGAGTTGCCGATTATCCAGGCGGTGTTTTCTGGATAATGAAATTGTCCCTTCTCCGTCAATTAGACCAGCTATGTAAGCTGCATCTACCGGCGTTAGCGTCTTAACCTTTTTATAAATAGTCACTTTATCCCCGAATATAAAAAGATAACCTCTGATAAAAAATATTTACCAGAGGTTAAAGTGGTGGAGGCGGCGGGACAGCTATTCCACCCCTTTCGGGATGGGCTGGACTATGCCTTCATCCTGCAATTACCAGGATGCGGGGCGTCTTATCCGCTTGAAGCGGATCCTAGTGTCCACTCATCAGATGACCAGCGAACCTATGAGTCTCTACAGGGCAACCCTGGGGTTGGCCCCCTTGTTACCCCTCGGCGTTACCGTACCGCCTGAAATAATTCATTCATGCGGCCTTAGGATTCACCGATGTGAGCCCCGTTTTCATTCTGCCCTTACGGGCAGGAGCGACCCAGATTGATCGAACCCGCGTCCGAAGACCTTTGGCGCGAAGCCACTACATGCTTGTCCCCTGTTTTATTTTCGCAGCTACCTACGCCCAGAGGCAGGCTTAAGATTGCCGCTAGGCCTATTAGTCTTGCCTATCCTGACTAGACCGGATCATGATAAGCTAGCCTGCTGATCTGACATCCTTCATATAGCACAGGCGACGATATGAAAGACGCCGCTGCTTAATTAGGCAGCGAGTGCCAACTGTGTGTTAGCAGTTATGTTTTTTCCGGTGGTTTTACGAGGCCTCCGGAACCTCGGCATGCAGCCCCGACCTCCGTTTCTCCGTCGAAGCCAATCGCCCCCATTTATCTGCTGTTTTTAAATGCCTTTTCTATCTCCCTCTGAGACTCCTTTCTTTTTATGTCCTCCCGTTTATCATATTCCTTCTTCCCCTTTGCCAGGGCCAACTCTACCTTTACCCGTCCATTTTTAAGATAGATCCTGATCGGGATAAGCGCGAATCCTTTTTGTTCTGTTTTGCCTATGAGTTTCCTGATCTCTCCTTTATGGAGGAGAAGTCTCCTCTTTCTTTCCGGGTCATGGTTTGTAATATTTCCGTGACTATAAGGGGCTATATTGCACCTATAAAGAAAGACCTCATCATCTTCTACCCTTGCAAAGCTGTCTCTTAGGTTTGCCTTGCCCTCTCGAATGGCCTTTACCTCAGTACCAACGAGGGAGATGCCTGCTTCATATCTATCATCTATGAAGTAATCGTGAAAGGCCTTCTTGTTTACTGTAATGTCCATGTCTTTCTTTGTATCATTTTTCATTCTTATTGAATTCTTTTTTTCTTTAAGATATCATAAAGATGGCTTTTTATCAAACAACGGAGGCATTTCTGGACAAAAGGGAAGCCGGATAGTTAAAATTATTCTTGACAGGATGAAAATATTGAGTATAATCATCCGGTTTGAATATCTATATTGAATACCCATATTGAACGGAAGGATAAAATGAAGACTGTTTCCATAAAGAAAGAGGACATAACCAGGAAATGGTTTCTGGTAGATGCCAGCGAAAAGATACTCGGACGGCTTGCATCAGAGGTGGCATCCATACTTAGGGGAAAGCATAAGCCCCAGTTTACCCCGTACCTTGACCTGGGTGATCATGTAGTTGTCATAAATGCCGGGAAGATTAAGTTGACAGGTAATAAACTGAAAGATAAGGTCTACTACCATCATTCAGGCTATCCGAAGGGGCTCAAGTCGAGGACAGCAGGTGAACTGATGAAGGTAAAACCAGAAGAGGTTGTCTCTATGGCCATAAAGGGGATGCTTCCGAAGAATAAACTTGGTAAAGCGATGGCAAAAAAACTTAAGATCTATGGTGGGGCGGAACATCCGCATCAGGCACAATTGCCTGAGGTGCTCGAAGTAGGTACCTAACGGGAAAGTCCGTGGGTAACTACCCAGCGAGCAAGGCGAGCGTTGAGGGGGAGGGCTTCGACGCTGAGCTCAGCCGAAGCGCTCCATCCGGCTTTGCCGGTGGAGGGGGCGACGCAAGCCCCATAAAATAGAGATGAGAAAGAGGGCTTGATTATGGTTAATCAATTATATCTTACAACAGGAAAGAGAAAGTGTGCAATTGCAAGGGCCAAGCTTGATACCGGAAGCGGCGAGATCAAGATCAACATGATGCCGATGGAGACGTACTTTCCCAGTGAGAACTTGAGGATGCTAATAAAGAACCCCCTTGAGCTTACGGGCACAACAGGCAAATACGATATCTCGGTAAACGTCCAGGGCGGTGGTGTAAGGGGGCAGGCAGAGGCTGTCAGACATTCAATTGCCAAGGCGCTCTTAGCTGTAAATCCAACCCTCAGGATTACCCTTAAGAAAGAAGGCCTGCTGACAAGGGATTCCAGGGTTAAGGAGAGGAAGAAATATGGACAAAAGGGTGCCAGGAAGAGATTCCAATACTCCAAGAGGTAACGGTTAAGAGCTAAAGAGTGGTGCTGGTTATCGGGACCGATAAAGTAAGATTTAGATTTAAAAAGGGAAGGCTCAAGACCTTCCCTTTTTTGTATAATTAATACCAATTCGCATTCAACAGGATACCAAGGCGGCAAGGAGGAGGCGACGCAGGCGTACGGTTTGTACGTTGAGGAGCCGACGACGAAGCCAACGCAGGCAGCCGAATGAAGGCGAATTGATATAACACGGGGAATATGCTTAATATTGCCATAATAGGGGGGTCCGGCTATACAGGGGGTGAACTTTTAAGGCTCCTTGTTAACCATCCGGAGGTTCGGATAAATCTTGTTACTTCAGTGCAGTCAGCGGGGAGGCCCGTCCACGAGGTTTTTCCGGGCCTGAAGGGCCATATAGACAAGATATTCGAACCATTTGTTCCTGATGAAGCTGCAAAAAAGGCTGATATATTCTTCCTGGCCCTTCCTGCCGGGGGCTCGGCCGGACCGGTATCCAGATTAATCAGCATGGGAAAGAGGGTAATCGATTTGGGGCCGGACTTTAGATTAAGAAGATCTGAGGCTTATAAGACCTGGTACAAGTTTGAGCATCCCAATCCGTCACTGCTTTCAGGGGCTGTATATGGACTTCCTGAGATATACAGGATGGAGATAAAACCGGCAAGACTGATTGCAAATCCTGGATGCTATCCAACAAGTATAATCCTCGGCCTTGCTCCCCTGATAAAGAGTGGAGCGCTCATAGAGGATCAGATAATAATCGACTCCAAATCCGGTGTCTCGGGAGTGGGACGGAGCCCTTCGCTGCCTTACCACTTTCCTGAGGTGAATGAGGGCATAGAGGCATACAAGCTTGGTAACCATAGGCATATACCTGAGATCGAACAGGAACTTTCGCTGTTAGGTGAGAAGAGGGTGACTGTCTCCTTTACGCCTCACTTAGTCCCGATGAGCAGGGGGATCTTAAGTACCATATATGTAAAACAGAAATCTGCAATGGAAACAGATGGCCTGAGGGGAATATATTCTGATTTTTACAGGGATGAGCCTTTTGTAAGAATAATGGAGGGAGAGGCCCTTCCTAACCCGCGAAGCTTGAGGGGGGCAAACTTTTGCGATATCGGGGTCTATCATGATAAAAGGACTGGATGGACGACCATCCTTTCTGCAATAGACAACCTTGGGAAGGGGGCATCAGGCCAGGCCATACAGAATATGAATATAATGATGGGGTTTGAGGAGTCTATGGGTCTCAATATTCCAGGTCTCTTTCCATGAAGATAGTGCGTGGAGGTATCACTTCTGCTAAAGGGTTTATTGCAACTGGGGTGAGTTGTGGTATCAAGAAGGACTCAAGGCTTGATCTTGCACTGATATTCTCAGAGAAGGTATCGGCTGCCGCCGGGTTGTTCACCACCAACAGATTCATCGCCCCGCCGTTGATCCTTACAAAGAAAAACCTGAAAAAGGGGACCGGGCAGGCAGTTATAGTAAATAGCGGCAATGCAAATGCTGCTACAGGGAGCAGGGGGTATGAGGACGCCCTTGAGATGGGGGCACTCACGGCAAAGGAGCTGGGGATTGATAGTAGCCTTGTTTCTGTCGCTTCAACGGGTGTGATAGGGGAGCCACTGCCCATGGAAAAGATCCGGTCCGGGATACCCCTTGTGGTAAATGGCCTGAGGAAAAATGGCGGAAAGGACGCAGCAAGGGCCATCATGACTACAGATACCTTTTTCAAGGAGGCGGCTGTTAAAGGCATAGTTGGCGGGCGGGAGGTTTCTGTAGGAGGGATTGCAAAGGGCTCCGGTATGATCCATCCAAACATGGCAACGATGCTGGCATTTATCGGAACCGATGCAACTATAAGCGGAGGCTTGCTGAAGAAGTCCCTTAGGAAAGCATCTGATCTTTCTTTTAATATGATCACGGTAGATGGCGAGACATCAACAAATGATATGGTCCTCTGCCTTGCTAATGGGATGTCCGGGGCAAGAGAGATCAGAGAGGGTTCCAGGGAACTTAAAGAATTTCAGTCTCTCCTTGAATATGTATGTTTGGCATTAGCAAAGATGATCGTCAGGGACGGGGAGGGTGCAACCAAGTTTGTGACCATTACTGTTGATAATGCAAGGAACTTCAAGGATGCAAAAAAGATTGCCATGTCCGTTGGCAGGTCACTCCTTGTCAAGACTGCCTTTTTTGGAGAGGATGCCAACTGGGGGAGGTTCATGGCTGCCATAGGCTATTCTGGTGTAAAGGTTGATGAGGGGGAGGTTGATATATATTATGACGGGGTGAAGATAGTTAATTCTGGAACCGGTACCGGCAGTAAGGCCGATCTAATGGCCTCAAAGGTACTTAAAAAGAAGGAGTTTTCGGTAAGGATTGATCTTAAGGCCGGCAAGGAGAAGGCCACTGTATGGACAACTGATCTATCATATGATTATGTCAGGATCAATGCCTCATACAGGTCATAAATGGGCTTGCAAAAAAAAGTTATATATGCTATTTTTTTCACTCCTGTGTGTGTAAGATAATATAAATCTCCCCTTTTCAGGGAATTGAATGGAGGACGAAGGAGGAACAAGAGGATGTCAGATATTGCAATAAAAGAGTTACTTGAAGCTGGTGTTCATTTTGGGCATCAGACAAAGCGGTGGGATCCCAAAATGAAAAAATATATATTTGGTGAGCGAAACGGAATATATATTATAGATCTCCAGAAGACCCAGAAGAAGTTCCGGGAAGCGACCGATTTTGTAAGGAATATGGTCGCAGGCGGCGGGCAGTTTCTGTTTGTGGGGACCAAAAGGCAGGCGCAGGATATTATAGTAGAAGAGGCCAGGCGTTGCCAGATGTTTTACGTGAATAACAGATGGCTTGGCGGTATGCTTACAAATTTCCAGACAATAAGGAAGAGCATAAATAAGCTGAAAAAGCTGGAAGCGGCGAAGACCGGCGGGACATACGATCGCCTGTCAAAGAAAGAGGCCGCCAGGATGGAGAAAGAGAGGGTGAACCTCGAGAGAAACCTTGGAGGGATCAAGGATATGATCTCCCTCCCGGGGGCAATCTTTGTTATTGATACCAAAAAGGAGAGGATTGCCGTACTTGAGGCCAGGAGACTCGGTATCCCGGTTATCGGGATTGTTGATACCAACTGTGACCCTAACGATGTAGATTTTGTTATACCTGGAAATGATGATGCTGTAAGGTCAATAAAGCTGATAACATCGAAGATAGCCGATGCAACAATAGAGGGTCTGCAGATGGGGACAAAGATATCCGGGGATGTAAAACCTCTGTCTATATCAACCCATGACCTTGCATCCCTCAAGGAGGAAGGAAGTAAGAGGGATTATGCCACAAAAGAGGCGATAGAATGATAGATGCCAGCCTGATAAAGGAATTGCGCGAAAAAACAGGAGCAGGGATTATTGACTGCAAAAACGCCATCGTAAAAGCAAATGGTGATCTGAATAAGGCCGTTGATCTTCTTCGTATAAAAGGTGCAGGTATAGCAGAGAAAAAGGCCGGCAGGACTACATCAGAGGGGATAATAGGTTCTTACATACATCACGACGAGAAGATAGGGGTTATGATAGAGGTTAACTGCGAGACTGACTTTGTGGCAAGAAATGAAGAATTCAAAGGTTTCGTGAAAGACCTGGCGATGCAGATTGCCGGGGCCAATCCACCGCCAGTCTATGTCAAGACTGAAGATATCCCGCCTGAGGTAATAGAGAAGGAGAAGGAGATATATTCCGCTCAGGCAAGAGAATCGGGAAAACCAGAGGCTGTTATTCAAAAGATTGCAGAAGGGAAAATCGAGAAATTTTACAGTGAAAGATGCCTGCTTGAACAGCCCTTTATAAAGAATCCTGACTTTAAGATCAAAGATCTGCTTGTGCAGAGAATAAGCAAGGTGGGGGAGAACATTTCCGTCAGGAGATTTATAAGGTTCAAAGTGGGAGAGTAGATACCAACGGGCAATGAGAGCCAGTGGGTATCTACTCTGCGAGCAAAGCGAGCAAGAGGGGGAGGCTCCATCTGGCTTTGCCAGTGGAGGGGGCGACGTGAGCCCCTATGATAGACCCCTTACAAACCATAACAGAACCCGTTAATGATGAAGAAAAGATTCCAGAGGATTCTACTTAAGGTTAGCGGTGAGGTCTTTGCGGGGGAGCAGGGATATGGTATAG
The DNA here is from genome assembly GCA_016234185.1 of Nitrospirota bacterium. Lineage (GTDB taxonomy): Bacteria > Nitrospirota > Nitrospiria > JACRHA01 > JACRHA01 > JACRHA01. The sequence goes on along the minus strand of JACRHA010000082.1, from coordinate 5,916 downwards.
ACCCGAAGGTAATGGAGACCATTGCAGATGAGATTAAGGAGATTTATGAAATGGGCGTGGAGGTTGCAGTGGTGATAGGAGGCGGGAATATTTTCAGGGGGATTGAGGCATCTGCAAAGGGCATGGAGCGGACCTCGGCCGATTATATGGGGATGCTTGCTACCCTTCTAAATGCACTGGCCTTGCAGAACAGCCTTGAAAAAAGGGAGGTGTTCACAAGGGTCCAGTCGGCCATAGAGATGAAGGAGCTTGCTGAGCCTTATATCAGGAGACGGGCCATCAGGCATCTTGAGAAGAAGAGGGTAGTGATCTTTGCTGCCGGCACAGGGAATCCTTATTTTTCAACAGATACAGCAGCTGCCCTAAGAGGGATGGAAGTAGGGGCAGAGGTAATACTAAAGGGCACCAAGGTGGACGGGGTTTTTGATAGGGATCCTGTTAATAATCCGGATGCGATAAAATATGACGAACTCAGCTTCTTTGACGTGATAGAAAAAGAGCTCAAGGTGATGGATTCCACATCTATTACAATGTGTATGGACAATGACCTTCCGATTATTGTTTTTAATGTAAAGGAGAAGGGGAATATCAAGAGGATCTTAAATGGGGAGAAGATCGGAACTGTTGTAGGTGCGAGACCGAGGAGAGTTCCAAGATGAAGGCTGAGGATAGAAGGCATCTCATCGAGAAGATGGAGGGGATACTAGAGCATCTGAAAAAAGAACTTGCCGGCATAAGGACGGCGAGGGCCTCTATGTCCTTATTGGACGGGATAAAGGCGGATTATTACGGTACGCCTACCCTGATAAAACAGATTGCATCACTTTCAACCCCTGATGCAAGACTAATTACAGTACAACCATGGGATCCGAACATGATCGCTGAGATAGAGAAGGCAATCTTAAAATCAGATCTCGGCCTTAATCCGTCCAATGATGGAAAGATAATAAGAATTCCGATCCCCCAGCTGACAGAAGAAAGAAGGAAGGATCTTGTAAAGCTGATTAAGAAGATCGGTGAGGATACAAAGATCTCCCTCAGGAATATCAGGAGGGATGTAATTGATAAGAGTAAAAAAGATCAGAAAGAGGGTAGTATCTCCGAAGATGATATGAAGAGGGGCCATGAAGAGGCCCAGAAGTTAACTGATCAATATATACATAAAGTGGATGAGACTATCGTAAAAAAAGAACATGAAATACTTGAGGTATAATTATCATTTTATGTTATACCAATTCGCATTCAACAGGATACCAAGGCGGCAAGGAGGCACGAAGAAGGCTGAGGCTGAGGCTGAGGCTAAGAAGTTCCTAAACCTTAACCTTGACCTCAACCTGCTTTTTTCCAGGTAGCCGAATGAAGGCAAATTGGTATTAATCCTATAACCTCCAGGGAGGCAAGAAATGAGTCTATTTAAGATTTCATTGGTTTGGTATATGATTTTTTCATGTCTAATATTAGGTATGATTCCGAGAGAGGGATTTGCCCTTTTTGTTCCCTCTGAGCTTCAGTCCGGCCTTGATGCGGGATATAACCGGAACGGTGACCTGGCCACAATCCAGGGTTTTCTTGAAAAAAAGATCGTTAGCCAGAGGCTGCTGGATCTTGGGCTTTCTACCGAAGAGGCATATGCACGCCTTAAGAATCTGTCTGATGAGCAGATCCATGAGCTGGCTACCCATGTTGATGATATTAAATCCGGAGGAGATGGTTTAACTGTAGTAGTATTTCTCCTTGTAATCGTTGTCCTTGTGATTGTAATACTGCAGCTTACGGGTCATAAGGTCATTATAACTAAATAGGACAGGAGGGGGGTTAGATCTGTATGCCGGCAAGACTGATCCTCCTCTTCTTTATTTTTATAATTATCCTTACAGGCTGCACAACCGGAAGATACCTGGAGGAAAATCCACCGGATAAAGCAACTGCCACAAAGGGCTTCCATTTAACAGTTCCCTTCTTTCCCCAGGAGAAAAACCAGTGTGGTCCGGCATCTCTTGCCGGTATTTTACGGTTTTACGGGATAGAAATTACTCCTGATGAAATCTCAAACGAGATCTATCTTCCCCGTATCAAGGGGACACTGAACATTGACCTGGTTTTTTATGCCAGATCAAAGGGAATGAATGCAGAGGCATATCATGGGGATATGGCTGATCTCAAAAAGAGGATAAGCGGGGATAGACCTCTCCTCCTCTTTTTGAACCTTGGCCTTAAGGTATTTCCGGCAGGTCATTACATAGTTGTAACAGGGTTTGATGATAAGGATAAGATCATCTATGCACATTCGGGGAGCGAGAGGGATAAGCCGATCCGCTATTGGGAGTTTATTCGGGCATGGGAGAGGGGAGATTTTTGGACACTGCTTGTCACGCCAAAGATATAAAATGAAAGCTTAAAGTTCAAATGTTAAAGCCCAAAGTTCAAATTAGGGAAAAGACAATGTCAAATTTCAAAGTTCAAAGTTCAAACATTTGGCATTTGGATTTTGACATTTGGATTTGCCTAGCTCAAACATTTGTCATCTGGATTTTGATATTTTTCCTTTTTATCCTTTCAGGATGCGGCAGTCTTCCCAGAATCGTTATTTTAGAGGATCCCCTTTCTGCAGAGGAACATATTGTCCTGGGTGCAACCTATGAGACAAAGGGGCTGCTGGATCAGGCTATCCTGGAATATAAGGCAGCCCTCGACAAAGATCGTTCCAATTCTAAGGCAATGGTAAACCTTGGGAATGTCTATTATAAAAAGGGTGACTTTGATGCGGCTCAGGGCGCTTATTCGGAGGCCTTAAAGATAGACAGGGATAACCCTTATGCCGGCAATAACCTGGCCTGGATCTATGTAGAAAAAGATATCAGGCTTGCAGAGGCGGAGGATTTGGCGGCAAGTGCAGTTGAAAAAGATCCGAAGAATAGGGCATACTATCTGGAAACACTTGCCCTGGTATACTACAAGATGGGCAGATATGATGATGCACTTAAAAGACTAGATGAGGCGGAATTATCGGCCAAGAGCGGGGATGAACAGTTGAGAAAGACACTTGCAGAGGACAGGGAAAAGATCCTCGGGTCTATTAAGCAGAGGGAGTAAGGGAGGCGACAATAAGAGTTTAAATGAGACCCACTATTGCAGAGGTAGACCTTGATGCCCTTTCGTATAATTATAACCAGCTAAGGGGGATTGTGGGTAAAGATGTAGCTGCTGCCCCCGTAATTAAGGCTGACGCGTATGGTCACGGGGCAGTAAGAGTATCTGCAAGACTTGAGAAGGAAGGGGCAGATATGTTTATTGTTGCCTTTGTAGAGGAGGGAATCGAGCTCCGTGAGGCCGGGATTAAGACCCCAATCCTTATAGCAGGGGCGTTCCTGCCGGAAGATGCAGCACATATCATCAGATGGAACCTTACCCCGGTAGTATTCACCATCTCCCAGGTCGATGCCCTTGACAGTTCGGCAAAGAGATTTGACAGGCGCATAAATGTCCATATCAAGGTTGATACGGGAATGGGGCGGCTTGGACTGGCGCCGGAGGATCTGGCTGGTTTTGCCGGAGAGATCATGAGGAGAAAGAATATTGTTACTGAGGGGATAATGACCCATTTTGCACAGGCTGATATAGAGGACAATGAGTTTGCAATCAGGCAGTTAAATGTCTTCAATGGGGTATTGGGAGAACTGAGACGAAAGGGCATTAATCCGCCTGTTATACATGCTGCAAACTCGGCAGCCATAATCTGTCTTAAGGAGTCCCACTTTAATATGGTGAGGCCCGGGCTGATGCTCTATGGGGTATTTCCTATAGATAAGAAATGGGATATCAGCTTAAAACCTGTGATGTCGCTGAGATCGAAGGTAGTACAGGTCAAGCGGGTTCCGGAAGGGAGCAGCGTTGGCTACGCAAAGAGTTTTATAGCGGGAAGGGAGAGCCTGATAGCAACTATCCCCATAGGTTATGCAGACGGCTATTCAAGAAGGCTCTCCAATAGTGGGAACGTTATTATAAAAGGAAAGAAGGCGCCTGTTGCAGGAAACGTCTGTATGGACATGACAATGGTTGATGTAACAGATCATCAAGGGGTCTGTGTGGGTGATGACGTGATCCTTATAGGGCAGCAGGGTGACGAGTTGATAGCGGCGGAGGATCTGGCAAGGCTGACCGGGACTATTCCCTATGAAATTCTCTCCTGTATAGGCAAGAGGGTTCCCAGGGTATATAGAGGATAGATATGTACTGGCTTGAGGCGGTAGGGAGCAGGACAACGCTGTTAATTGAAGAGATTGGCAGGGTCGTTGAGATCTTCGGACAGACGATTAAGTGGATCTTTAGGCTCCCGATCCGCTTTTCCGGCATATTAAAGCAGATGGAGGAGGTGGGGGTCAATTCTGTTCCTGTAGTCCTGATAACTGCCCTTTCTACCGGCATGGTCCTGGCATTTCAGAGCTTTAATGGTTTTAAGAGATTTGACGCAGAGACCCTGGTTGGGACTGTAGTGGCCCTCTCGATGACAAGGGAACTTGGTCCTGTCCTGACAGGCCTGATCGTGGCAGGCAGGGCTGGCGCTGCCATGGCGGCAGAACTTGGAACAATGCGGGTTACAGAACAGATCGATGCCCTCATTACCATGGCCGTAAATCCCATAAAATATCTCATTGTCCCCAGGGTAATCGCGGGCATGATTATGCTCCCTGTGCTTACTGTCTTCTCTGATATGATTGGGATGGCGGGGGGGTATTTTATTGCAGTAAAGGTCTTAGGGGTAAATCCCACTATCTACATGCGGAGGACTATGGACTTTCTTGTGCTGGATGATATCTTTGGCGGTCTTCTTAAGGCATTTATCTTTGGTATCATCATAGCTACCATAAGCTGTTATAAGGGATTCAATACCCAGGGAGGGGCGGAGGGTGTCGGCAGGGCAACAACCGGTGCGGTTGTAATATCATCTATGCTGATCCTCCTCTCTGACTATTTCCTTACCGCAATGCTCTTTTAGGGTTTGTGATGATAGAGACAGCAGACCTCCATAAATCGTTCAATAACAACCACGTGTTACGGGGCTTAAATCTTACTATCAATAAAGGTGAGACTATGGTGGTCATAGGCGGCTCCGGATGTGGAAAATCTGTACTATTAAAACATATCATAGGGATACTAAAGCCCGATAATGGAATGGTGCTGATCGAAGGGAAGGACATATCGAGGATGGACGAGAGGGAACTGAATGAACTCAGAAAGAGATTCGGGATGCTCTTTCAGGGCGCAGCGTTATTCGATTCAATGCAGGTATGGGAGAATGTCGGATTCAGCTTGAAAGAACATAAGAGGCTTCCGGCCGGAGAAGTACGGAAGATCGCCTCTGAGAAGCTCTCGCTTGTGGGGCTTAAGGATGTTGAGGATCTTATGCCTTCGGAGCTTTCAGGAGGCATGAGAAAGAGGGTCGGTCTGGCAAGGGCCATTGCAATGGATCCCGATATACTCCTTTACGATGAGCCGACAACGGGATTAGATCCGATCATGGCAGATGTCATCAATGAGCTGATTATAAAGCTGAAGAAGACACTCTGCGTTACATCTATTGTTATAACCCATGATATGGTCTCAGCATACAAGATTGCGGATCGGATTGCGATGTTGTATGATGGTTTGATTTGGGGGATAGGCACCCCTGATGAGATAAAGGGGAGCAGCGACCCCGTTATTCGTCAATTTATAACAGGGAGTTCAGAAGGACCGATAAAAGCCGTGTAGATACGCACTGATAAATTAGTGGGTATCTATCCAGCGAGCAAAGCGAGCGTTGAGGGGGAGGCGACGATCATCTGTGGGGGCCCGTGCGGTGCAGTTGCTCCTCCGATGCCCCCACACCCCGCGCTTGCACCGGCCAAGCCGGATGCTCGCTTCGGCTTTGCCGGT
>JACRHA010000080.1 GCA_016234185.1 Nitrospirota bacterium | reverse complement strand
TGCTGGATGATCAGATCTTACCCATTCATTTAGACTTGGAGGAAGAAGAAACATCTGGTCTTAATCATAAGGTCTTAAAGGCATTAATCATCTCCATGATAGGTTTTAATTGCCTTTACTTTATCATATTTGATGACCAGAGTGTCCCCTTTACTATTCTTTAACAATAACAATAGTCAAGTCCTCGAATGCGGCGCCAAGTTTGTTTATCTGTCTTTCGGCTATCCTCAAGAAGTCCTGATGGTCGTTTACAAAATAGTCGAGATCGTCTGAATAACGGTGATTGTAGTATCCCCTCGACAACGTAGTACCGCCGGAGAGGTAGAATGGGGTATCCTTAAAAAACCCTATGACCTTATTTTGGATCGGGTATAAAACCTTAGCGTAATATTCTGCAGGCAAAATCCATCCCCGCCTTTATTGACCTGTTTCTGACATATTTATCTGCCTCCCCCCACAACCCGCATATATCCCTGGGTTGAATGACCTTCGTGACATCAAACCAGTTCACGCTTTCCAGGAGCCGTGCAACACAGAACCCCCTGTCCGGCCATTTCCTCACGATATAACCCTCTATAATCCCTATGAACTCTTCCGGTGATATATTCATGTCCCAGAGGGCCTGGGAAATGATCTTCCTCTTCTCATCATCAAGATGTTTTTCTTCCATAGCAGAGGACCCTCGTTTACAGGCAATAATGCAGGATTTTAGGTCAGCCAAGATGGAAAGTCAAGGAATGGAGTTCAGATTTTTTGTGGATATTTGACGGAAAAAATCTTCCGGGGATCTTCGGTTGTTCTTCAGGTTCCTTGATTAGACCCTGAAAATATAATATCATTAATTTAGAGATACCTCCTTGACAACGAAAGATTGTTTTGGTTCCTAACCAGATCAAACCGGGGTAAAGACATATATTATAATCAGGAAATATGGAAACAGGATAAGGACGAATGAAAAATGATAGATATAAATCTGATTCAGGCATCCCCATAGACCCCCTCTATCTCCCCTCCGGTAAATATGACTACCTTGATGACATTGGTTTCCCCGGCCTCTTTCCATTCACAAGGGGTATATATCCGGCCATGTATCGTGAAAGGATATGGACCATGAGGCAGTATTCAGGTCTCGGTTCTGTTTCTGAGTCTAACCGGCGCTTTAAAAACCTCTTTGCAAAAGGGCAGACAGGTCTTTCTGTGGCCTTTGACCTCCCTACCCAGATGGGTTATGATTCAGACCATCCCATAGCGGAAGGTGAGGTCGGTAAGGCAGGCGTACCGATAGATACGCAGGAAGACATGGATGACCTCTTTTCTGATATCCCCCTTGACAGGGTAAGCGTATCCATGACGATAAATGCCACTGCCGCTGTTATCCTGGCGATGTATCTCGCTGTGACAAAAAAGAGGGGGATCCCCATGGCAAAGCTCTCCGGCACAATCCAGAACGATATCTTAAAGGAATATCTTGCAAGGGGAACATATATATATCCGATCGGGCCGTCCCTCCGGCTGACGAGGGACATCATAACCTTCTGCGCAAAGGAATGCCCCAGGTGGAACTATATAAGCGTGAGCGGATACCATATCAGGGAGGCAGGGGCCACAGCCGTTCAGGAGCTTGCCTTCACCTTTGCCAATGCAATAGCCTATGTAGAAATGGTATTCAGGCATGGCATAGTTATTGACAGTCTCCTGGGCAGGGTCTCATTCTTCTTTTCCGCCGGCAGGGATCTGTTTGAGGAGATTGCCAAATTCAGGGCCGCAAGGAGGATATGGGCAAGGATCGCAAAGCATAGATGGAAGGCAGCAGATGAGGCATGCAGGCTCAGGTTTCATACACATACGGGCGGCTCCTGCCTGACGGAGCAGCAGGCCGAAAACAATATGATCAGGGTCTCAATCCAGGCCCTGGCCGCTGTCCTTGGAGGGACTCAGTCGCTCCATACCTGCTCATATGACGAGGCCTACTCCCTCCCTTCCGACGAGTCTGTTTCTATTGCCTTAAGGACGCAGCAGATAATCGCCCGTGAAAGCGGGATTCCGAATACGGTAGATCCAGTCGGAGGATCGTACTTTATTGAATCCCTTACATGCAAGATTGAAGAGGAGGTATTTAAGGAGATTGAAAAGATAGACCGGATGGGTGGTGCTGTTAGCGCGATTAAAACAGGCTACATGCAGGGGGAGATTCACAGGAGTGCATATGAATCCCAGAAACAGCTGGAGGCCCGCGAAGATAAGGTAGTTGGCGTTAACTGTTTCGAAGAGCCAGGTCCGAGAAGGGGCGTCAAGACACTTAGATCGGATGGCTGTCTCGGCGAAAGACAGATAGAGAGGCTCCGGAGACATAAAAAAAACAGGGATCATCTCTTTGTGGCGCACTGCCTTGATAGACTCAAAAAAGCTTTAAAGGGAGATGATAATCTGATACCCTATATAATTGAGTGTGTGGAGTCCGGTGCCACCCTGGGAGAAGTATCAGACGCATTGCGGGAGGTCTTCGGGATATATAAAGGGGCTTGATCGGATCAATGGAAAATTTCAAATTTCAAAATCCAAATACCAAATTGGATCAAATCCAAATGCCAAAATCCAAATTTCAAAAATTTGTCATTTGAGCTTTGTCATTTGAACTTTTACGCTTTGACATTTGGATTTGTCTTTGATATTTAGATTATGTTTAAAGGTATAGATCATATAGGAATTGTAGTAAGGGATATAACTTCGGCCCTTCCCCTCTTTCAGGAAGGAATGGGTCTTAAACTACTGGGCATAGAGGTAATAGCTGAGGATAATGTAAAGGTTGCCTCCCTTGCTATAGGGGAGAGCAGGATTGAACTTATCGAGCCGATTAAAGAAGGGACGCCCGTCTTCCGATTTCTTGAGAAGAGGGGGGAGGGGGTACACCATATCGCCCTCAGGGTAGAGGATGCAAAAGAGGCCATAGGGAGGCTAAAGGAGGCAGGCCTGAAACCTGTTGAGGGGAGGTCCCAGACGGGGGCAATGGGCATGGAGGTGGCCTTCATCCACCCAAGGTCTTGTCACGGGGTACTGATGGAGGTCTGTGAGGAGTTGAAACCTAGAGGAAAAAGAGAAGATGGACATCTTTAGAGAGATGAATACAAAGGGTCACGAGAGGCTTCTCTTCTGGAATGACCCTGATGCCGGATTGAATGCAATAATAGCCATTCACAATACAACCCTTGGCCCTGCCCTAGGCGGGTGCAGGATCTGGCCTTACAATAATACCCAGGAGGCAATTAAGGATGTATTGAGGCTTTCCCGAGCCATGACATATAAGGCGTCTGTGTGCGGGATTAATCTAGGCGGAGGCAAATCCGTCATTATAGGAAGTCAGCCTAAAAATAGAGAGGCGGTATTCAGGTCTTTCGGAAGGTTTGTTGAATCACTGGAGGGGGTATATATAACCGCAGAGGATGTCGGGACATCGGTCTCTGATATGGAGATAGTCAAGTTGCAGACAAGCCATGTCGCAGGGGTCTCAAAAGAGAAGGGTGGAAGCGGAGACCCTTCCATAGCAACTGCCATAGGTGTCTACTGGGGGATTAAGGCCTGTCTTAAGAAGGTCTCCGGTGGTGAATCTGTTGCGGGAAAAACCGTTGCGATCCAGGGTATCGGTAAGGTAGGCTTCTATCTTGCAGAGATCCTGAGCAAGGAGGGGGCAAGGGTTTTTCTTACGGACATAGACAGGTCGAGGACAGAGGATATCATTAAAAGATTTGGAGGCGAATACATTCCCCCAAAGGATATATTTTCTACGGCCGCTGATATATTCTGCCCCTGCGCGCTTGGCGGCATATTAAACAACGAGACCATCCCCTTGCTAAAATGCAGGATAGTTGCAGGGTCTGCCAACAACCAGCTTGAGGATGAAAGGCATGGGAGGCTGCTCTATGAGCGGGGGATTCTTTATGCGCCTGACTATGTAATAAATGCGGGAGGATTAATAAATGTTGCAAATGAGATAGAGGGGTACGATAAAGATAAGGCCCTGTCTCAGGTAAAATCTATCTATGATACCCTGCTGAACATATTCAGGGTATCTACTGTTGAGTCTATCCCGACCAATATGGCCGCAGACAGGATGGCCGAAGACAGGATCAGGAGGAAAAAGGCCTCAACAGGAGGTTTATAAAATCTTTAAACAGGGCAGGAAGGCAACCGGGGCTAAAAAGTAGGCAGGACAGGTGGATTCACGATGAACAACAAAGATGACGGCAAGGGATATCCGCGGGTCATCTCGACTCCTCCAGGCAGGAATGCCAAAGAATGGGTGGAGAGGGACAATAAGGTAATATCACAATCCTATACAAGGTCTTATCCGCTCGTGGTTGAGAGGGGGGAAGGCGCCTCCATAATTGATGTAGACGGGAATAGATATCTGGATTTTACCTCAGGCATTGCAGTGACATCTACCGGTCATTGTCATCCAAAGGTTGTAGATACCATTAAAAAACAGGCAGAAAAACTTATACATATGTCAGGCACGGATTTCTATTATCCCTGTGAGGTAAGACTTGCTGAGAAGCTGGTCTCCATCACGCCTGGCGAAAAACAGAAGAAGGTCTTCTTCACAAACTCAGGCGCTGAATCTACCGAGGCGGCCATGAAGCTTGCCAGATATCATACAAAGAGGCCCCATTTTATAGCCTTCTACGGTGGTTTTCACGGAAGGACAATGGGCGCACTCTCTGTTACCGCAAGCAAGCCGGTACACCGGAGAGGCTTTTCTCCGCTTATCCCTGAGGTTACGCATATACCATATGCTTACTGTTACAGGTGTCCTTTTGAGCATGATCCGGAGGGGTGTGATATCGAATGTCTGGCTTTCTTAAAAGAAAAGGTTTTTAGACATAAAATCCCCCCTGAGGAGGTTGCCGCCATCTTTGTTGAACCGATCCAGGGCGAAGGCGGATATGTGATCCCGCCGAAGCCCTTTATGAGCCGCCTGCAGTCTATTGCAAAGGAGTTCGGTATCCTCCTTATAGCCGATGAGATACAGTCAGGGATGGGAAGGACAGGGAGGATGTTCGCCTCAGAGCATTTCGACCTGCTGCCGGATATTATTACTATCGCAAAGGGGATAGCATCAGGCATGCCCTTAGGCGCCATGGTAGCTAACTCCGATATTATGGACTGGGAGTCCGGTTCCCATGCAAATACCTTTGGCGGGAACCCCATTGCCTGCGAGGCTGCCCTTGCCACGATAGAGATACTTGAAGAAGGTCTGATCCAAAATGCAGATAAGGTAGGCAGGTATATCCTTTCAGAGTTGGAAAAGATGAAGAAGGTACATCCCTTAATTGGCGACGTAAGGGGCATGGGGCTCATGATAGGGGTTGAGCTGGTCAGGGACAGGAAGACAAAGGAGATGGCCACAACCGAGAGGGGCGAGATCATCCAGGCGGCATTTAAGAAGGGCCTTTTGATCCTCGGGTGCGGATATAATGTAATAAGGTTCATGCCGCCGCTGATCATCACAGAAGATGATGCAGACAAGGCCTTATCCATATTTGATGAGGTGCTGACTGAGGTAGAGCAAAACCGATTCAAAGGATGAGCAGGGTTTCCCCAGAATACCTTAAAAGAGAGGTGTAAACCCGTGGAAACTATTTCACGTAGCGTTCCAATTCTTCATAAAAACCTTCATGGGCGCCAAAGGTATACAGACGTAGAATACCCGCTTTGAAATCAGTCTGGTATGAAAGTAGATAAAGTTGGTTTTTAAACTTGAACTTATGTACCCTAATGCCCTTCAAGGCGCCTTTCTTAGGCTCACCTGAAAGAGGGTTCTTGAGTATCTTTTCAACCTGCCTGTCCAGCTCTTCCTGAAAGTCCGGATACTGCTTTTTCTTCTTCCTGATAAATATAGGTGAAACAACCGGACCAAGGCTCACCTCTGGACACCCCAGGGATAGGCCTGACCAAACCCGGCCCCGATCTCTTCCTTGGCCTCCAATGTCTCTTTGATGAAAGAGTATGGTAGATCAGGATTTTCTTCTACAAGGATAGCAATATTGAGATATTCTTCAATTTGATTGGTGAATGTTCTCCGGCAGGCCTTTGCACGGGCTGTCACCTTCTTTATTATTTTCTCATCCAATCTTACCGATGCTGCTTTTTTCATCTTTTCCTCCATAAATTTTAAATAATTGTATGACAATGAAATACATTTATCAAGGGTTCGGCCAAGGGGTCAATCAGTCAAGGGACATCAGTTACGGGAAACTTATAAAGGGCGTTGAAGGAATGGAGGGAATTGAAAAGATAAGATCGGCCATGATTTGACCTTCAGACTAAAAGGAAGACCTAAGAACTGGCAAAGATGATAGCTGAAAGTGGGATGGGTCTCTCGTATCCCTATGAATCGTCTATCATATTAGCATCTAACGTTGTTGTGAACGGCGGGCCAGCGCCGTTTTGGAAAACAGAGGGACGCTGGAGGCCTGTCCGTTCCACCTGTAGTTAGGTTTCATACGCGGAGAGAACTTCGGTTCCCACGAATTGCCCCTTCTTTCCAGCGTTTAGTGTTGGCTGCAAGAACGACCGGAGAACACTCTCGAGTTTGAGCGCAGTGGCTTTGCTCTTGATTCCAATGAGGACAAGGCCGAACGACAGCCCCAGCGCGTGCGCGTCTGCGTACTCGCCGATTTTGTAGATGGCCATGATGCGCTTTGGCAGCGTGTTAAACCAGGCATCGTGCCGTTGATCGAAGTGCGAAGGTACGCGCTCGACGAAGCTCCTGCTCGTCGACTTTCCTACATAGCGGAGTTCGCCGTCCTCGGCGAAGAACAAGTAGAGGCCGTTTGGGTAGTCAGCCATCGAACACAGCTCGGCCAGTCGAACCTTGCCGACAGCCTTTTTCGGCAACCGTCTCAAGACTTCCGCAAACTGGGCGAGAGACTTGTCTTTGTGTTCATCAAACGTGACAAAGTAGTTCGGCTGTGGCATATGTAACCTAACCAGTGATTATACAGTTTTATCAACTTCATCAGAATATTCTGCCGTTGTCAAGTAAATTGTAAAATCAAATTGACATAACTATTTGATTTCATTATAGTTGCGTGGTTGGATAAAATGCCATTATTCATGTTTAGTCTATTTCTTGAAAATATCCCATGATTGATATATTGGCAGACATTTTGGCGCAAATATAATTCGGTAACGGCAAAGCGGTCAGTCCCCTTCGTCTTAAATATACCAAAGTTGATTCTTGATATTTTCTTTGGTTTGTTGTTCAAGGAATCGTGCAATCCTTCGAGCCAATTCGTATATATTTCTTCGAGTTGCTATTATGATACCGTAATGGTTTTTATCCTTTTCGGGTAATTCGGCGGATAATTCTTCGAAGTGGACGCGATTGTGGGTTAAAAATACACACTTAATCTTTGTGGCATACCCCAGTTGTTCCTTATCGCTCTTTCCGAGCATCCCTTCATCGATGGCTGTATAGACAGTAAAACCCTTGGCATTAAGCAGAGGTTTTATTAATATGTCAACGTCCTCGTCAATGTAGAGGGAGATCACTTTACGGAGGGGTGGATAAGTTTTTCAGGAACCCTATTTTTTTCAATAAAGGCGTCAATCTCTTTCTGGTGGTCGCTATAGTAGCTAAGGGCATTAAAAACCTGGGCTAGCGTGAGATGGGGTAGATGAATCACAATCTCTTCCGGAGAGAGCCCCAACCGCCAGTTCTCCACAACGGCACGTACTGGCGTCCTCGTTCCCTTAATAATTGGTTCTCCACCCAAAATAGCAGGATCACATACAATATAGCAATGTTTGGTGATTGTCGTCATAGACTTCATATTATCCGAAAGATTTTATCGTGTCAATTAAAGGTGCTCGTTCATTACCTGTCGTGGCATGAAAGACAGAGTGATCTAATCTGGGACAGTTCCCATAAGATTGCTTCGGCGCGTTGTGTCTCACAATAGCAGATAAATTAAGGCGCAAGCGGCCTATCTCTGTTTAGGGATAACCCTAACCTTGCCACGACTAGCCCTTCATGCTATCATTAGCCGCTAATTTATCATTTTTATCTGGATGTCCAGATAAGACAAAATTTTAGGATATATATAAGGAAACATATGTCATCCAAGGAACTTGACAAGAGATACGATCCAAAAGAGGTGGAAGAGAGATGGTATAAATTTTGGATTGAGAAGGGCTTATTCCATGCCGACGGGCAGAGCCCGGCACCCCCATATTCCATCGTCATCCCGCCTCCCAATATAACAGGCTCACTCCATATGGGCCATGCACTGGATAATACCCTCCAGGATATCCTGATCCGATGGCGGAGGATGCAGGGCTTTAATGCCCTATGGATGCCGGGGACCGATCATGCCGGAATCGCCACCCAGAATGTGGTTGAAAGGAAGATCATGGCCGAGAAGAGCAGCCGCGAGGCCTACGGCCGGGAGAGGTTTGTAAAGAGGGTCTGGGACTGGCGGATGGAATCTGGCAGGGAGATTATAGGCCAGTTAAAGAGACTTGGCTCCTCATGCGACTGGGAGAGGGAACGCTTCACCATGGACGAGGGGTTCTACATTGCCGTTAAGGAGGCATTTGTAAGGCTCTATGAAGACGGCCTGATATACAGGGGGAACAGGCTTATCAACTGGTGTCCCAGGTGTTCTACCGCATTGTCTGATTTAGAGGTGGAACATGAAGAGATCCAGGGAAGGCTGTACTATATAAGATATCCGCTTTCAAGCGGGATGGGGTCAGTAACCATTGCCACTACAAGGCCCGAGACAATGCTGGGGGATTCTGCCGTGGCTGTAAATCCTGAGGATGAAAGATACGGGAACCTTATCGGAAAGAGCATAACCCTTCCTATTGTCAGGCGCGAGATACCGATTATCTCGGACAGGTATGTGGACCCTGAGTTTGGAACAGGCGCCCTTAAGATTACCCCTGCGCACGACCCCTATGACTTTGAGATCGGACTTAGGCACAACCTCCCACAGATAAAGGTGGTGGATGAATCGGGTGTGATGAACGAAGAGGCCGGGGGCTATGCCGGTAAGGACAGATTTGATTGCAGGAGGGAAATATTAGAAGACCTGAAGAATGGCGGATACCTGCAAAAGATAGAGGATCACAGGCATTCTGTAGGGCACTGTTACAGGTGCAGGACAGTGATAGAGCCGATCATATCACTTCAGTGGTTTATCAGGATGCAGCCGCTCGCAGAACCGGCCATCGCTGCCGTAGAAGATGGACGGATAAAACTTATACCGGGAGGGTGGGCAAAGACATACTTTGAGTGGATGAGAAATATCAAGGACTGGTGCATCTCCAGGCAGATCTGGTGGGGACACCAGATACCTGCATGGCACTGCAACGACTGCAGAGGTATCACCGTATCAAGGGATATACCTGAAACCTGCGTATCCTGCAACAGCCTCCATATCTATCAGGACGGTGACGTCCTTGACACCTGGTTTTCATCGAGTCTCTGGCCCTTTGCCGCGCTTGGCTGGCCGAATGAGACAAGGGAGCTTAAGATATTCTATCCAACCTCTTCCCTTGTTACGGGATTCGATATCCTTTTCTTCTGGGTAGCAAGGATGATCATGATGGGGCTAAGATTTACGGGGGATGTCCCGTTTCGCGAGGTCTATCTTCATGCCCTTATCAGGGACCAGGAGGGGCAGAAGATGAGCAAATCAAAGGGCAATGTCATAGACCCCATCGTTCTGATGGAGAGGTTTGGGACAGATGCGCTGCGCTTTTCCCTCGCTTCTCAGGCCTCACCGGGAAGGGATATAAAGCTCTCCCCCGAGAGGGTGGAGGGGATGAGAAATTTTACAAACAAGATCTGGAATGCCGCAAGATTCATCCTGATGAATCTGAAAGGGGCGGAGGATGAAGTAAGACAGGATGTCCCTCCGTCGCCCAGATCGCTTCCGGACAGGTGGATACTGAGTCTCCTTCAGAATACCATAAAGGTAGTAACAGAATCCCTTGAAGATTACAGATTTGACCTTGCGTCCCAGGCCTTGTATCAGTTCGTCTGGCATGAATTCTGCGACTGGCATATAGAATTTATCAAGGATACGCTTCAGAAGGAGGACGAAGAAAGGGAAGATACAATCTCGGTACTCCTTTATACGTTCGACTCCGTCTTAAGGTTGTTACACCCTTTTATGCCATTCATAACTGAAGAGGTCCGGCGCTCGATCCCCCATGAAGGTGAATCTGTTATGGTATCGGCCTTTCCAAAGGCAAAAGGGGCACTGACAGACCCTGAAGCGGAAGATCAGGTCTCTATTATCAAGGATATAATCCTCGGGATACGGAATCTCAGGGGCGAGATGAATATACCCCCCTCGACAATCCTGACAACCCATTTCAGCGTTAAGGATGACGCCCTCCTGTCGATTGAAAAAGGAAGGGGATATATCGAGAGGCTTGCCAGGACCTCCATAGAGAAGATCGGCAAGGATATAACAAGGCCTGAGGGATCTGCCTCCTGCATCCTGAAGGGCATTGATATATTTATCCCCCTTTCAGGGATAATCGATCCGAAAGAGGAGATAAAAAGACAGGAGAAGGGTCTTTTGAAGATAGATGAAGATTTGAAACTCGTGCTAAAGAGGCTTGCCGATGAGGACTTCAGGAGGAAGGCCCCAAAAGAGGTTGTGGAAAAGGAGGAGACGAGGAAGGTTGATCTCCTATCTAAGATGGAAAAGATAGAGGCCTCTATCAGGAGATTTAGAGAGCTATTATGAAGGGTGTCCCTTACTGGAGGATAAGGTCCCTGATTGAATCTGCGCTGGCCGAGGATATAGGATCAGGGGACATCACAACCTCATCCATATTTCCTGAGCCTGTTAAGGCAGAGGGAAGGATAAGGGCAAAGGAGGAGTGCATTGTTGCCGGGGCAGAAATAGCCAGGGAGGTTTTTTTTACAATCGACCATGCCCCCGCCCTCGATGTGACGGCCATAGCTGACGGAAGCCGTGTAAAACCTGGCGATACAATCCTCTTTATCTCCGGTGACGGAAGGACGATATTAAAGGGTGAGAGGGTAGCCTTAAACTTCCTCCAGAGACTATCGGGCATAGCAACACTCACATCCAAATACCTTGAGATGATAGACGGATTCGACGTTAAGATCCTCGATACAAGAAAGACTACGCCTGGTTTAAGGGATATTGAAAAGGGTGCAATAAGGATAGGTGGGGGATATAATCATCGTTTTTCGCTCTCGCAGGCTGTCTTAATCAAGGACAACCATATAATACTTGCAGGTGGGATATCCGAGGCGATTGCCAGGGTCAAAAAGAGGATTACACACCACCTCAATCTGGAGGTGGAGGTTTCAAACCCGGCTGAGGCAGAAGAGGCATTTCATGCAGGCGCCGATATGTTACTCCTTGACAATATGGATATTGAATCGATCAGGGAGGTTGTAAAGACCATTAACCGGCGCATACCCATCGAGGTATCGGGCGGTGTAGACCTTCTCAGAGTAAGGGAGATAGCCGGGGCAGGGGTAGATTATATCTCCATAGGCGCCCTGACACATTCGGCCAGGGCTGTTGACATGAGCATGGATATAGTCCCGTCAGGGGGGCAGGGTTGAAGGGCCTCTTGGATCTATCCGATATAAGACAAAAACTCAACACAAAGATAATCGGTAAAGAGATCCGCCTCTTTGAAGATATTGACTCTACCAACAGAGAGGCTATGGTGCTTGGCGCATCGGGTGCAAAGGAAGGGACTGTAGTCCTTGCAGAATCACAGACAGGAGGAAAGGGAAGGCTTGGAAGGACCTGGTATTCGCCGAAGGGGGAAAATCTCTATCTTTCTATTATCTTAAGGCCTCCCGTCCTCTTAGCAGAGGCACAGCTTATTACGGTCGTCGCAGCCGTCTCTGTTGCAGAGACCATTAAGAAGTTCACAGATATCAGGCCTGGGGTAAAATGGCCAAACGATATACTTATCAACAGGAGGAAGGTTGCAGGGATCTTGACCGAATTGGCCTCAGGGAATGACAAAGTGAATTACCTTGTAGTGGGGATCGGGATAAATTTGAACATGGAGATCTCATCTGCACCTGAAGAGATAAGGGGAATAGCGGGCTCACTTAAGGACTTTACCGGGAGGGAGATCGACAGGGCGGGGTTCCTTGCCACCAACCTCTCTGAGTTTGAATACTACTATATGATCTTTAAGGCAGGCGAGAGGCAGAGGATCATGGATATATATACCGGCTATTCAGCCACACTTGGAAACAGGATAAGGGTAAGATCCCTGGAGGGTTCAATAGAGGGGATTGCCTGCGGTTTTAACATGGAGGGTGGACTCCTGCTTAAAAGGGATAGCGGTATTATCGATACAATATTGGCCGGGGATATAGAACATATCAGTTAAATAGCTTTTAAACAAAACCCAAATAACAAAGAAAATGTCAAATTATAAAGCCCAAATGACAAATTTTTGAAATTTGGATTTTGACATTTGGATTTTTAAAATAGATTATGCTCCTCACACTTGATATAGGCAACACAAATATTGCCCTCGGTATATTTAAAGGAAAGAGGCTCAAAAGGAACTGGCGTATCTTTACAAATCTCAAGTCGACCTCGGACGAATATTGGGTATTAATAGATGGCCTTATAAGGACGGGATTGAGGGAGCCCGCTCGTATAGATGCCGCCATCCTGTCCAGCGTTGTGCCCCCATTGACCCCCGTGATTGTGAATATGATCAAAGAATATCTGGGGGTTATACCCATGGTTGTAACAGATGATCTTAAGACGGGGATTAAGGTCTGCTATCGCGATCCGAAGGAGGTAGGCAGCGACAGGATTGTAAATGCAACAGCGGCCTTCAAGCTATACGGAGGACCAACGATAGTTGTGGACCTCGGCACTGCCACTACATTTTGTGTCATTACAAAGAAAGGTGAATATATCGGCGGAGCAATTGCCCCCGGCGTGCTGACCTCCCTTGAGGCCCTTTTTCAGAAGACGGCCAGGCTCCCAAAGGTGGAACTTATCCGTCCTGAAAGTGTAATCGGGAAGGACACGATAAGCAGCATGCAGGCCGGGGTAGTCTTTGGTTGTGCAGCCATGATAGACGGAATGGTAGAGAGGATAGGGGAAGAGCTTAAGATTGAGCCGTATGTGGTTGCCACAGGAGGGTTGGCATCTCTGATCGCCCCTGAATCGAGAATGATAGATGAGTCAAGGCCCTTCTTGACCCTTGAAGGGCTAAGGATGATCTTTGAGATGAATAGATAGATTTTTCCCCTTGACTTTTTTTATCAACCTTGCTAACTTATTAGCACTCTCAGCGATAGAGTGCTAATTAGGATAAGACTCCTTGAGGGGGTGCTAAGTTTGGAATTAAGTCCAAGAAATTGTGAAATATTAAGGACAGTTGTCCACTCATATATAAAGAAGGCCTATCCCGTAGGTTCCAGAACCCTTACAAAGGATTTTGATCTTGGCCTGAGTCCGGCATCTATTAGAAATATTATGGCCGATCTGGAGGAAATGGGATATCTGGTCCAGCCCCATACCTCTGCAGGGAGGATCCCGACAGAGAAAGGATACAAGTTCTACGTAGATGGCCTCCTGAAAGAAAACCAATGGGAAGCAGGGGATCCGAATCTCGAGGAGGTATATCAACGCCTCAGGTTAGAGGACGTAAGAGAACTCCTTCATGAGACATCCAGGTTTTTGTCCGTATTCTCGCACTATACAGGCCTTGTCCTCTGTCCGAATTTTTCGAGGATGATCCTCAACCAGATTAGGTTCGTACCCATCAGAAAAAGACATATAATGGCAATCTATATCTCAGACGATGGGATGCTCTACAACAGGATTATTGAGACCGATGATGACTTATCCTGGTCAGAACTGGATAAGATAGCCCTTTACCTGAACAGCCGATTCAGCGGGATGAGCCTTCAGGATATAAAGAACAGGCTTATGTCCGAGATAGAGGAGGATAAAAAGTTATACAACAGGCTCATGCTAAGGGCTGTTCAGCTCGCCAGGGAGTCCATGGACATACCCGGTGAGGGGGAGGTCTATCTGGAGGGTGCGTCCAATATCCTGGACACCCCGGAGTTTGCGATTGCAGAAAAGATGAAGATGATATTTAAGGCATTTGATGAAAAATACAATATGGTACAGATCCTTGAGAGGTTTATAGATTCCGCAGGGGTAAAGGTATCCATAGGATCAGATAACTCTTTTCTTGGGATAGAGGATTGCAGTCTTGTTGTCTCCACTTATAAAAGGGGCAATCAGACACTCGGTATACTCGGGATAATAGGACCTACCCGTATGGAGTATTCAAAGGTGATCCCTGTGGTAGATTATACTGCCAAGATGCTTAGTAAATACCTGGAAGAGATATAAGGAAAATTATTTTTCATTTCTTTGTAGTTACTTTATCTCTCCTTGTTAAATATGAGGTGATAATCGTTGGAAGAGGATAAGAACCTGGAGCAAGAACCAGGAATGTCTGCAATGCCGGAGGAAGAAGGGCAGGCAGGCACACAGGAAACTCCTGAGATGGAAATCGAAAGGCTCAGACGGGAGGTGCCAAAGAAGGATGAGGAGCTTCGGAGTCTGAATGACAAATATCTCCGTATCTGTGCCGACTTTGAGAATTACAAGAAGAGAAACATGAAAGAGCAGATGGAATCTGCCAGATACGCCAATGAAAAGATCTTGAAGGAGCTCCTTCCGGCTATCGACAACCTTGAGAGGGCAATACTCCATTCAAAGGAGACGAGCGACCTTAAGGGGTTGGTCGAGGGCGTAGAGCTTACGTATAAGCAGTTTCTGGACTCCCTGGGCCGATTTGGCGTTAAGGTGGTTCGATCGATCGGGGAACCTTTTGACCCTTCCAGGCATCAGGCCCTGGGTCAGGTTGAGTCTGACAAGCACGATGAGAATATTGTAATACAAGAGCTTCAGAAGGGGTATCTCCTGGAGGACAGGATCCTGCGTCCTGCCCTTGTGAATATCTCCAGGAAGAAGGTTAACAACTTTAGCGACAACGAAGATTGATCGCTGCCAGATTAGAATAGGAGGAGATTCATGGGAAAGGTTATTGGGATTGACCTCGGTACTACCAACTCCTGCGTAGCTGTAATGATGGGAGGTGATCCGGTTGTAATCGCCAATTCAGAGGGGAGCAGGATCACCCCGTCGGTGGTTGCAATAACAGAGAAGGGTGAAAGGCTGGTCGGCCAGATAGCAAAGAGGCAGGCCATCACAAACCCTGAGAATACGATCTTTTCAATAAAGAGGCTGATGGGAAGGAAGTATACTTCCCCGCAGGTATCTTCAGCAACAAAAAAACTCCCATATAAGATCGTTGATGCGGCAAACGGCGATGCCCATGTAACGATAAGGGAAAGGAACTACTCTCCGCCTGAGATATCTGCCATGATACTTCAGAAGATGAGGCAGACAGCAGAGGACTATCTTGGGGAGAAGATCACAGAGGCAGTCGTAACGGTCCCTGCCTATTTTGATGACAGCCAGAGGCAGGCCACTAAGGATTCCTGCGCCATAGCAGGACTCAATGTCCTGAGGATCATAAATGAACCCACAGCCGCATCCCTCGCATATGGCCTTGACAAAAAGAAGGATGAAAAGATCGCAGTATACGACCTTGGCGGAGGGACATTCGATGTCTCAATACTTGAGATAGGCGAGGGCGTCTTCGAGGTAAAGTCTACCAACGGAGATACCTATCTTGGTGGAGATGACTTTGATCTAAAGATAATAGACTGGCTGGTAGAAGAGTTCAAAAAAGACCAGGGCATAGATCTGAAAAAGGATAAGATGGCGCTCCAGAGATTGAAAGAGGCCGCCGAAAAGGCCAAGATAGAGCTCTCATCATCACTTGAGACAGAGATCAATCTGCCCTTTATTACTGCCGATGCCTCAGGACCGAAACACCTGGTAATTAAGATCACCAGGGCAAAGATGGAGCAGCTTGTCGATGACCTGGTACAGAAGACAGTAGAACCATGCAGAAGGGCACTGTCGGATGCAAACCTCTCGGCAAAGGATATAGATGAGGTGGTATTGGTCGGCGGGATGACAAGGATGCCTAAGGTTCAGCAGATCGTAAAGGAATTCTTCGGGAAAGAACCGCATAAAGGGGTAAATCCGGATGAGGTTGTTGCTGTTGGCGCAGCAATACAGGCAGCCGTGCTGAAGGGCGAGGTAAAGGATGTCCTGCTTCTCGATGTGACACCCCTGTCGCTCGGGATTGAGACACTTGGGGGCGTCTTTACCAGGCTTATCGAGAGAAATACAACTATCCCAACAAAAAAGAGCCAGATCTTCTCTACTGCGGCAGACAACCAGACAGCCGTATCGATAAGGGTATTCCAGGGGGAGAGGGAGATGGCATCGGACAACAAATTCCTTGGCCAGTTTGAACTTATCGGATTACCGCCGGCGCCAAGGGGGGTTCCTCAGGTAGAGGTCGCCTTTGACATAGACGCCAACGGTATAGTACATGTCTCTGCAAAGGACCTCGCAACACAGAAGGAGCAGTCTATAAAGATTACCGCCTCAAGCGGTCTTTCAAAAGATGAGATCGACAAGATGGTCAAGGAGGCACAGGCGCATACCGAAGACGACAAGAAAAAGAAAGAGCTCGTAGAAGCGAAGAATGAGGCAGATAATCTCATCTATAGCGTTGAGAAGTCGGTAAATGAGTTTGGCGATAAGCTATCCGAGGCTGAAAAGAATGATATAAAGGACAAGATAGCTTCAGCAAAAAAAGCGATCGAATCAAATGATCCGGTTGCTATTACAAATGCCTCACAGGAGCTCGGTAAGGCATCCCACAAGCTTGCAGAAGAGATGTACAAGAAGACAGCCCATGCCGGCGCAGCCGCTTCAGACGGGCAGGCAGAACAGAAGGGAAGTGAGGGCGGAGAGAAGGTGGTAGATGCCAATTTTGAAGAAACAGATAAAAAATAAGGCTAAGGTTCAGGTCGAGGTTTAGTAAATTCTCAGCCTCAACCTTAGCCTCAAACCTTGGTTTTATTATTATCTTTCACGGGCAGAGCACGTGGGAATCTACCCAGCGAGCAAGGCGAGCGTTGAGGGGGAGGGCTTCGACGCTGAGCTCAGCCGAAGCGCTCCATCCGGCTTTGCCGGTGGAGGGGGCGACGCAAGCCCCTTAGATAGGGAGTAGATGATGCCGAAGAGGGACTATTACGAGATACTTGGGGTCAGCCGGGATACAACTGACGAGGAGTTGAAGAAGACCTATCGCAAACTTGCGATAAAATATCACCCGGATAAAAACCAGGGCAAAAAGGAATCTGAAGAGAAGTTCAAGGAGATCAGCGAGGCATACGAGGTCTTGAGTGATCCTCAAAAGAGGAAGAGCTACGACCTCTTCGGTCATACCCAGGGACCTGAGGGGTTTGGCGGTTTCGGCGGGCATGAATCCGGGGGGGTAGGTGATATCTTCAGCGATATCTTTGAGGATTTCTTCGGTACTACATCAAGGGGGAGGCGGCCGGCCAGGGGGGCTGATTTGAGGTATAACCTCGAGATATCCTTTGAAGATGCCGCCTTTGGATTAGAGACTAAAATAAAGATCCCAAAATGGGTAAACTGTACCTCCTGCAACGGTACAGGCGCTAAATCGGCCTCAAGTTTCAAGGCCTGTACAACATGCAGGGGGAGCGGACAGATCAGGTTCCAGCAGGGTTTTTTTTCAGTAAGCAGGACATGCAATCACTGCCTTGGAGAGGGAAAGATCATAACCGAGAAGTGCTCGGAATGCAAAGGAGATAAGAAGATACATACCGAGAGGACCCTCTCATTAAAGATACCGCCTGGCGTAGAGACAGGCACAAAACTAAGACTCACCGGTGAGGGAGAACCTGGGGATAACGGTGGTCCCCCGGGCGATCTGTATGTCTTTCTGACTGTAAAAGAACACCCCCTCTTCACAAGAGAGAACGGGGATATCCTGTATGACACACAGATCTCTTTTGTCCAGGCTGCGCTGGGCGGCAAGATAGAAATCCCTACGCTTAAAAGCACCACAAGCCTTAAGATCCCGCCTGGAACCCAGCATGGAAAGACCTTCCGCCTTAAAGGTATGGGCATCGTCAATCTCAGGAATTCCTCCAGGATCGGAGATCAGGTCGTAAGGGTAAATATCAAGATACCGACTAAATTGACCCAAAGACAACAGGAACTCCTGGAAGAGTTTGCAAAGACCTCGGAGGAAAAGACCGATGAGGAGTCAGGTATCTTCGAAAAGGTAAAGAATCTATTTGAATAGAAGGCTATATTGCCCCACTTCTTTATATCGTCCAAAGATATTCAGGGAAAGAAGGCCCTGATAACCGGCCCGCTTGCACACCACCTAAAAGGTCCGCTCAGGATGAAGCCAGGTGAACGTATTCACCTGGTAGATGAAAAGATGAGGGGATACCATG
Source organism: Nitrospirota bacterium (assembly GCA_016234185.1). Taxonomy (GTDB): domain Bacteria; phylum Nitrospirota; class Nitrospiria; order JACRHA01; family JACRHA01; genus JACRHA01. The sequence continues at coordinate 4,577 of JACRHA010000080.1, read as the reverse complement.
TCGTCCTTGATGGTATCGGGAGGAGCGATATAAGCGGGGAGGTAATCGGCGAAGACGAGGGGAGGGTAAGTGACACGGCTGTCGTCCTTGCCCAGGCAATTATCAAAGGTAAGAGGATGGACCTGATTGTTCAGAAGGCCACAGAACTTGGCATCATGGAGATTATACCTATAATATCAGAACGGTCTGTCGTAAGACCAACACCGTCGGGCGGAATGAAGGACATGAGACGCTGGCAGATCATCGCCGAAGAGGCGTCACAACAGTCGGAAAGATGGGATATCCCTTCTGTCCGCGCCCCTCTGTCGTTTTCAGAATATCTTGACTCCCCGGATCCATTCGACATTGCAATGATCCTATGGGAAAGGAAGGGGAAAAAGCCCATGAAGGAGATATTAAAAAAGGGCGGAAGGCGTATCGGTCTTCTGGTCGGTCCGGAGGGCGGATTCACAGATACAGAGGTAGGCAGGGCTCGTACGAAGGGGTTTATCCCTGTCACATTGGGACAGGGGATCTTACGGTCCGAAACAGCGGCCATAGCAGCAATTTCCATTACACAATATGAGCTGGGGAGACTTGGCAGTGTACAAGGATAATATCGGCAGCCTTGATAACAGGATAGCAGGCTTCTGGAGGAGGGTATTTGCCTATACCACAGACCTGATTATAATTCAGACCTTATATGCCATACTCCTTGTTATAGGCTACCTTGCTGCAAGTTTCGGCATTACAGATACAAACACGTTCTTCTCGTCCGATCTGGCAATAAAATTGGCAATCTCATTTTTTCTAATCTACTTTCCGCTGTTCATTGTATATTTTACGACCTTCTGTTTTATAGGAGGCCAGACCCCGGGGAAGATGATCTTTAGAATAAAGGTTGTCTCAAGGGATGGGTGCGATATTAACCTTGGTTCTTCTATTGTAAGATCATTCGGTTACTTTGCCTCAAGCCTCTTTTTTGGTATGGGTTTTCTTATTGCATTATTAAACAGGAGGAGAAGGACGCTGCACGACCTCCTCTCGGGGAGCTATGTGATCAGGACACGCCCCCCCTCTCCATTTATCAATCACAATGAAGGGGTTGGAGATAGAGGCCACGGGACTATCCTGGCCTCCTCTTTGTTATTGTCATTTCTCATTATATTTCCGGCAAGGTTTTCATCCGGCGAGATAGTTGATCAGGTCATAGCTGTAGTAAATAATGAGGTCATTTCGCTGTCAGACCTGAAGCGCTATATATCATTTTACTCTATCTTAAATAAGGGCATCAGCCTTGATAATGCCTTGATAGCGGCCCTCCAGGGGCTGATAGACGAAAGGCTTATATTGACAGAGGCATCCAGATTTGGCATTGAGGAGCCCACAGAGGGTGAGATCAAAGAAGAGACAAAGAAGCTTGAGGAAGGGATCAAAGGACAGAATGGCGCCAACGAAAAGCTTTCATGGCACGGGCTTGAACCAGATGATCTCTATACGCTTTCAAGAAACAGACTTATCATTGAAAGATTTATTGACCAGAGGATCAACCTTTTCATACTTATATCCCCTGAAGATATAGATAGCTATCTGAAGAAAAATAAGAAGGAGTTTACGGGTATCTCCCGGGAGGAGGCAAGGCTGAAGGTTGGCCGGATCCTTACTGAAGAGAGATCAAGGGAAAAGATCAGGGAGCTTAAGGCAAGGCTGCGTGCAAAGGCTGATATCAGGATTAATTCAGAGGGATAACGTATTAATCAAGGAACTTAACAGCCTCTGTCCGGAAGAACCCATCAAGAGGCAGCCCATCTTCTCCGACCAGTAACTTTTTGCAATTCTTGACCGTCTTCCCGAACGCCTCCATCCCGGGTAACGCACCTTTGCCGCGGCCGCTTTTCACCTCTATGGCCGTTATTTTTTTGCCTTTGCATATTACAAAATCAACTTCATGTCCGCGTTCGCGCCAGTAATAGACCTTAAAGCCCTGCTCTGTGGCGCTATTTATGAGGTGAGCCCCTACTGCCGACTCCGTAAGCCTCCCCCAGTAATCCCTGTCTCTTTGCGCCTCTTCCGATGAAAGGTCCTGCTGAGCGGTCATTAATGCCGTATTCATTACATGAATCTTGGGACTCGACCCCCTCTGGCGGACAGCCTGCCCTGAATATTTGTTCAGCCCTGTAACCAGCCCCGCCCCTGCGAGAAGCTCGAGATAATGCGCCAGCGTCGTGGTGTTGCCGGCATCCTGCAATTGCCCGATCATCTTCTGGTAGGAAAGTATCTGCCCGGAATAACTGCACCCCAACTGAAAGAGTCGCCGTAGAAGGGCCGGCTTATCGACACGGGTCATGAGCAGTATGTCCCTTGAGAGCGTCGTCTCAATCAGGGAATCCGATATATACCTTGCCCACCTGCTTCTATCGTTTATCAACGGCGCGGCTCCGGGGTATCCGCCGTAATATATGTACGTATGCAGATCCCACCCGAATGCGGCACGGCATTCATCGTAAGCCCAGTGGGTTGTCGGGATAATCTCGAACCTCCCGGCAAGGCTTTCGGTCAATCCGGTCTGGATTAAAAGCGGGGATGAGCCGAGCAATACAACACGGAGCGGCCTACGATGCCGCGTATCATCGTCCCATAATCCTTTGACAACCTCCGGCCAGCCGGGAATCTTCTGCACCTCGTCAATAACAAGCACAGCACCTTTCTTGCCAATCTTAAGACGCCCGAGTTCCCATTGCTGCTCTATCCATACTGGCCCCTGAAGCGCCGGTCTGTCGGCGGATGCGTAATGGAAGGGTATGCGGAGGTCATCCATTACCTGAAGCACGGACGTAGTCTTGCCCACCTGCCTCGGGCCCGCAAGCACCTGTATGAACCGCCTTTGCTCCCTGAGCCTCGATAAAAGCATTTGGTTTATTTTTCTTTTATACATAATATATGGAACATGGCTCCCTTAAGATTTACTCAGGATATTGAGTAAATATACTCGGAATGTCAGGATAAAGTCAATGCCCCCACACGGGGGGCGATGAAGCTATTTGCTGAGATGTTGCTATCGGGATGTAAATTTTGACTTATCCTTACTCCTAAATCCTCGGCAATAAGCCTGAATTGTTCCAATGCTGATTCAAGGTCTTCTGCGATCTCGCGGGCGATGACATCAGGCTCAGGAAGGTTTTCTGAGTCTTCAAGGCTTTCGTCTTTAAGCCAGAAGATGTCGAGGCTTGTCTTGTCGCGGTTTAACAGCTCCTCATATTCAAATGCCCGTCAGCGCCATCAGGGTTTTCTGACTTCAATATCCTTGATATTCCTAAAGTCTCTTTCATCATAGGTATAGACTATGGAAATGCCTTTTTCCAAACCCCAGTATCCAATTACTGCATCTGCGAGTTTCACGTTCTTTTCTTCGTACAATCTCAGCGCTTTCCTGAAAACATCCTCCATCTCTATATGAAGTTCAGGCGTGTTCATGACCGCCTCCGTAAGCTCCCTGATCGTTTTCCTGTCAAGTTTGTAATATTTCTCCAGCACCCATACTATTTCCATGACTACTATCGGGAGGATGTAAAGGTGAATTTCTTTACGCTTAGCCTTCTCCAGGAGCCTCTCACAGGCTCTTTTCTTGATATCATCGTCTTTAATAAGAAGCCTGAGCAGAATATTAGTATCTACGCTTGCCCTATTTACGCTCATTCACAGCATCCTCTGTTGCCTTCTCAATTATTTCCTCTATCGGTACGGCAGGTTTGGAGAGAAACCCGATATAGTCATGAATGGTTTTCCCCTTCTTTATAATAATATCTCCGTCAGATTTCTCGATAACAAGCGTATCCCCTTCTTTTATGCCGAGGATTTTCCTCATTTCTTTTGGCAAGGTTATTTGTCCTTTTGGCAATACTTTTACTGCTTGCATAATTCCTCCTACTAATTTAAATTATCCTATAATTTAATTTAGCAGTAAATTACAAGTAGGTCAAGCATATAAACTCATTAAAATGAGGGCCCGCTTATCTCTGACTTTAAAAATAGTTTTAAAAACTATGCCGCCAGCGCCTCATTCATCTCATCAAAGAAGGAGCGGGATTTTATATTCCTCATGAAAAAGACAATCTCAAGGGGCTTTATGTCCGTGCCTGTTGAGATCATATCAACGGTGACAGCGATGCGGGGGAAATAATTTGTCCTGAAATCGCGAATAAGTTGATCCGGACTGACACCGGTTATCTTATCGGTGATCTTCTGGCAGAAGTCATTCCCCTTAGCAAACTCCTCACGGATAATCTTGACGATGTCCTCTGCCTGTGACATTTCAGGTGCTACCAGGTAAAATCCGTATCCATTCAAAGGTTTTCAGAGAAATGGGGAGAGGTAAAAGCAAGCACAATGCAGGACATAGATTATATCTTGAGACGGATATTGGGGCTATGAGGTTCATTATTCTTTCTCTGTTCAACGCGTTCAAATTGAAGTGAAGACATACCGAAAATGCGAACCCGAACCCGATTATTTCCATAACCCTTGGCGATTGTTTTGCCGCTGTCCTTTGCCATAAGCATGGATTATTCTTTGCTCACAGGAGAGAAGGATTTTAAGAG
>JACRHA010000079.1 GCA_016234185.1 Nitrospirota bacterium | reverse complement strand
GCTATGGATTCTGCCAGGACAGCCTTAAGGATGGGGCCCCAGTCTGTTACAGTGATCTACCGGAGGGCCAAGGAAGATGCGCCTGCCAGGAAGGAAGAGCTCTTGCATGCGGAGGAAGAGGGGGTCTTATTCCGTTTTCTCGCTAACCCTGTCAGGTTTATTGGAGACGAGAGCGGCTGGCTTAAGGGGGTGGTCTGCATTGAGATGGAGATGGGCGATCCTGATGAATCGGGGAAAAGGAGACCTGTTGGGAAAAAGGGAACAGAATTTACTGTCGAGACAGACACCGCTGTTGTGGCCGTGGGTTTTGGAGTAAACCCTACTATTACCCAGACCACGCCTGATCTTGAGACAAACCGTTATGGGGTTGTGGTCGTAGATCCTGCAACAGGGGCGACATCCAAGAAGGGGGTCTTTGCCGGCGGTGATGTTATAACAGGAGGATCGACCGTGATCTCTGCCATGGGACAGGCCAAGATCGCTGCCGGGGCAATCGATAAATATCTTATGAACGGCGGCTAGGCCCATCCTCGTGGATCCGCCTTCCTGAAGAAAGCATGCATCCTGAGATAAAACGTCTTATAAAAGAAAACCATGACTTAGGACCTATACTCAAATTCTACGGACTCCTCCTGGAAAAACAGGAGTCGAGCCGTCCGGATGATCTCTTGCCGCTAATTGATATATCGAAAAACAGCATAAAAGACCGGCTGGCCGATGGCAACCCGCTTATCGATCCATCTAAAACAGTACTGTTGGATCTTAAAAACAGCATAGACCTCTTTTTTGTCATACTTGAGCTAATCAAGGATGCCTCGGATCAGTTCAGGCATCAGGCAGAGGAGGTGCGGGCCAGGATAGAAAAGACAGATATAGAGTTGGCCATGAAGGCCGTATTATCCGGTAATGAGGGGGAGCTAAAGAGACTTACGGAGAGATCAGCCCTTTCAGAAGAGATGCTGTTTTTGCTGGCCGGGCTCTCATTGGCACCATCCTTAAGGCTTTTATCGTCGATGGTGCAGGAGGATTTTGATATAGCCTGGTGGGATGAACTCTTTTGCCCCATATGCGGAGAGCTGCCGAGTATGGCCAATTTGGAAGAGGAGGGGAGACATTTATATTGCACCTTCTGCTGGATGGAATGGAAATATAAAGGGCCGGGATGTCTTCTCTGCGGCGTAGATGACAAAAAGATGGTCGGACTGCTCCGTATCAGGGATGAAGATAGATATCATCTCAGTATCTGTGGAAATTGTAACGGCTATATCAAGTTAATTGACAGGAGATACCTTTTAAAAGAAGCGGACAGGCGCATAATCAACATTGTATCCCTTCCTCTGGAAATCATCGCACGGCAGAAGGGACACAAAGGGCCGGCAATTTTTTCTATATAAACTTTGTTGCATCATTGCTCAATGTTCATCCTCTTTGTCCTTGCCTTCCCCATCCATATGATGGCCAGAATCAGGGGAAGATTCATGATGAGGGGCTGCCTCACCCCCATGATGATGGACCTGGGGCGTAGAGATCGCTGCATATAAGGAGAGGCCTATGAGAAAAAGAAGGACCATCGCACCGCCGGTCATAGTCCCTTTCCTTTTAAGCGGGTTTCGCTCCTCACCCCGATCGAGGATTGGCAGGAGGATAAGAAGGAGAAAGAGGAGACCGGAGGCATAGACGATTGTATCGATCTTGCCTGTTAAGTTCTCAAGACCATAAAACCAGAGGAAGGGCCAGGGGGGCTTAACCCCTGTCTCCTCACCGGATACAGGGGGACCGAGCGGTGCCGGAAAGATCAAGGCTATAATGGCTACAAGACCGTAATAGAGAATGCTGTATAGAAAGATGCTATTAGCATGCTCTAAGAACCTCCCTGTCATCCGCTCCTCAGGCAGGGAGGCAAGTGTTGAATCCTTACCAAAGGGGAGGGGAGAGAGACTGAAGGTATTTATAAGGTAGAAATGCCCTGCGATCAAGACAAGAAGCAAAAGCGGAAAGAATGATACATGGGACAGGTAAATCTTGATGTTAAGGGGGATCGCCTCTGTCGAGCCCATGAACTTCCCGATCGGCCCAAAAAATCTAAGCCCTTCACTGTAGTGTTGAAGGGCATCGAACGATTCCTGGTCCCATTTAAGTACGGTTCCGCTGAAATAGGAACCGAAAAGCGCTATCCCTAAAAGGGACACGCCAAAATACCAGGTAAATATCCTTGGTGGTTTGTAGGCGCCGGAAATGAAGATCCGGAGGAGGTGCAAGATAAGGCTTAAGATCACCGCCTGGGCCATCCAGTAGTGGAATGAGCGGAGGAGCCTGCCGCCTGGGACCTCGTTTATTAGGTGCTTGACGGTCTCGTATGCCCTATCCGGCGTCGGTTGATAGAACTGACCCATGAGAAGACCGCTTGAAAAAAGAAGTAGAAACCCGATAAAGGTGATACCACCGAGTATATACGGGAGGGTTCGGGCATGGGGTGGAACAGGATAGGAGAGTCGGCTTATCCTAAACCAGCGCTCAAGGAAGCCATCCGATGGCGCCTGGTCCTTATCCCTGCCAGATCTTCTAGGGTCGTCCAGCATTGTAAAAAGAAGATACCCCCTTTATGTTATTTTGTAAAGTTCAGTTCTTAGTCTTTTTTTGATACCCAGTATCTTTCTCTAATTTCTCCTTGATGGCATCCCTATATCCATAGGCATTTTCACACTCTTATCACATAAATATGTGTCATATTTTTATGTAACTATCAAGTAGTGATATAGGTCTTTGATAAGTTTAATGCGGCTACGAGAGAAAGGCTGGAGTTTTTGGATTGAGGATAACTTGGCCTACCATCCCTAGAATAAAGATACATATTAGCTTCCTGCGATCTGAAAGTAATTAAAGAACCTATTCGTGGGTATCCCTATATACTGCAGTACTCCTGATACTCAAGGAGCTTGGTTATTGTGGGATGCTCACTGCACAAGGGGCAGTTTTTGTCTTTGCGGACCTTAACCTCCCGGAACCTCATCTGGAGGGCATCATAGAGTAGAAGCCTCCCGGCAAGAGAGCTGCCGATCCCGATGATCTCCTTTAAGGCCTCTGCTGCCTGAAGAACACCGATAGTTCCGGCAAGGACGCCAAGGACGCCTGCCTCCTGACATGATGGGACAAGGCCTGGTGGCGGTGGTTCGGGATATAGACATCTGTAGCATGGTTGATCCAGATGCCCTTTTAGGGTGGTGAGCTGCCCTTCAAACCTAAATATAGACCCTGAGATGAGGGTCTTCTTTTGAAAATAGCAGGCATCATTCACAAGGAATCTCGTTGGGAAGTTATCAGACCCATCGAGTATAATATCGTAGTCATTGATAAGCCCCATGATATTCTCTGATGTAAGCTTCTCGTTATAGGTATCGATCCTTATATCCGGGTTTATCCTTGATAGTGTCTCCCTGGCCGATTCTACCTTGGATCTGTTAAGTGTTGCCGTAGAGTGAAGAACCTGTCTTTGAAGGTTCGACAGATCGACATGATCAGCATCGATGATCCCTATCCTCCCCACACCGGCGGCGGCCAGATATAATGCAGCGGGAGAGCCTAAGCCCCCTGCCCCGATTAAGAAGACCTTTGCGCCTGCGATCTTCTTCTGCCCCTTTCCGCCAACCTCAGGGAGGATGATCTGTCTTGAATAACGCTGTATCTGTTCCTCTGTGAATTCAAACATCTTTTACTCTATGATATTCCTCTCTATCGGGTCGACTATGACCCCCTTATTCTTAAGACCCTGGACTGCCCTCTCTATCTCCTTTGGATCGCCTGTAAGCTCAAGGTCCACCCAGCCGGTCTTCTCCGTTACATCGGCCTTTCTAATGTTTGTAATGACATTATATTCCTTTCCTATCTGGTAAATGACAGGGTCCTTTATCTTCTCCTCAGGAAACGTTATATGTACCTTCATGCTTGCCATATTATCCCCCTGCAATGGCCGGTATTATTGAGACCTCATCGCCATCCCTTACTGCCGTCTTGTTTCCGTCGATAAACCTTATATCCTCTTCATTAACATATATATTAATGAATCTCCTGATCTCCCCTGTCTCGTCGTATATCCTTTCTTTTATACCGGGGTGTCTCTTCTCGATATCCTCAATCAGATCAGAGATGTTTGCTCCCTTTGCCTCGATCTCCCCCTTCTCCCCGGTCAATTTTCTAAGTGGTGTCGGTATCCTGACCCTGATAGCCATCTAGCCTCCCTGTTACTTCCCTTTCTTGCTGGACATATTTAAATTCTTCTCAAAGGATGTAAGGTTCGGTTCGATCCTTACAGGTATATCTACTGAATCTGCCACGGCCTCCTGAGTCTTGAGACCATGCCCCGTGATATAGGCCACAGCCAGTCCCTTTTTTTTTATAAGACCCTGTTTGGCAAGCTTTCGCAATACAGCCACTGTTACACCGCCTGCTGTTTCTGCAAATATCCCCTCTGTCTCGGCAAGGAGCTTTATCCCTTCGACTATCTCCCGGTCTGTAACCATCTCTATGGCACCTCCGGACTCCTTTACGGTTTTCAAAGCATAGTAGCCGTCTGCAGGGTTCCCGATAGCAAGTGATTTGGCGATTGTCTTGGGCTTTACAGGTTTTATAAAATCCCTCTTCTCTTTATAAGCCATAGCCACAGGCGAACATCCTTCAGGCTGGGCGCCATTTACAACTGTCTTCACATTGTCTATTAAGCCCAGCATCTCCATCTCCTTTAAGCCCTTCCAGATCTTAGTCAAAAGAGAGCCTGACGCTATAGGGACCACTACATGATCCGGGCTCCTCCAGCCGAGCTGCTCTGCAGTTTCATATGCCAGGGTCTTTGACCCCTCGGCATAATAGGGCCTGATATTTATATTGACGAAGGCCCAGTTATATTCGCTTGCAATCTCGCTGCAGAGGCGGTTTACATCGTCATAATTACCGTCAACCGCGACCACAGTTGGTTTGTAGATCAGATTGCCAAGTATCTTGGCCGACTCAAGATCGCTCGGTATAAATACGTAACATTTTAGCCTTGCCTGTGCTGCCTGGGCTGATACTGCGTTTGCAAGATTCCCTGTGGAGGCGCATGCCACTGTATCAAAACCGAATTCCTTTGCCCTTGTAAGGGCTACTGCCACCACCCTGTCCTTAAAAGAGAGGGTCGGATGGTTTACTGTATCGTTCTTTAGATAAAGCTCATCAAGCCCGATAGCAGCGCCAAGGTTCCTGGCCTGTACCATAGGGGTAAATCCCGCATGAAGACCCACAGAACCCTCTCCCGCAACAGGCAGGAGGTCTATATACCTCCAGAGGCTGGCGGGTCCTTTTGATATCTTTTCCCTTGAGATAGATTTTTTGATCTCGTCATAGTTGTAATTGACCTCAAGGGGGCCGAAACAGAATTCACAGACATGGAGCGGTTCTGCCGGGTATTCCTTCTTACATTCCCTGCATATGAGTCCCTTTATCTTTGCCATTATAGACTGCAGACCTCCTGCTCGTAATCGATCAGGCCGAACTCCCTGGAATCATCCCCGCAGACAGGACACGCGGGGTTCCTCTTGATCTTGATCTCCCTGAACCGGGTCTTTGAGGCATCATATGTCAAAAGCCGGTCTGTCAACAGATCGCCTATCCCCAGGATAAGCTTTATAGCCTCTGTAGCCTGAATGGTCCCGATTACGCCGGCCAATGCCCCAAGCACCCCTGCCTCCTGACATGTAGGTACAAGGCCAGACGGTGGCGGGTCTTTAAAGATACACCTGTAGCAGGCAGATCTCTTTGGCTGGATCGTAAATACCTGCCCGGTAAATCGGAGAATACCTCCATGGACCAGGGGTTTTCCGGACATTACAGATGCATCATTTATTAAAAACTTCGCCGGGAAGTTGTCTGTCCCGTCTATTATAATGTCATATCCTGAAATGATCTCCAGGATATTTCTTGATGTCAGCCTGTCTGTATATGTGATCACGTTCACATCCGGGTTTAATGTCTCAAGCTTCTCCTTTGCCGAGATCACCTTTGGTCTCGCGATGTCCTGTGTCTGATGGATAATCTGTCTGTGCAGATTGGATATGTCTACCATGTCGGGGTCTATGATCCCTATCGTACCTACGCCTGCTGCTGCAAGATATAGGGCAGCAGGTGACCCAAGCCCGCCCGCACCTGCAAGAAAGACCCTGGCCTCTTTTAGCTTTTTTTGTCCCTTTCCTCCCACCTCAGGAAGGATGATGTGCCGGCTGTAACGTTTTATCTGATCTTCGGTAAACTCCATCCTATGCCCGGCCTCCGCCCATAAAATATAAGAACTCCAGCTCATCGCCTTCTCTCATCTTGATATTCGGAAGGTCCTCCTTCTCTAAGATCTCCGAATTAAGTTCTACGGAGACCATCTTCGGTTCTATGTTCCTCTTCTTGAGCAGATCAAAGATTGAGGTCTCCCCTATCTCTTCCTGGACCCCATTTATTTTTACCTTCAAATGAACCCTCCTCCTGTAGCGGGGCAATAATGATGCCTAAAGTCTTATAAAACTATCAAAAATAGCTAATGGTTGTCAAGGATTGGAGGG
>JACRHA010000078.1 GCA_016234185.1 Nitrospirota bacterium | reverse complement strand
GCTACACTATGTGAAGTATCCTGCTCTATTTCTAACAACGGCTGCATAATAATAACAGCCTACACTATTTTTACCTCCTTGTCCAGCAAAAAAATGTCCAACAGTCAGTTTGATTAAAGAGGGGGATAAGAGGGGGCGTTGAGAGGAATTTTATAATAATGTAGTCATTATTATTATGAGACCGTTAAAATCTGGTTTTTAGCTACATCATATCATTATCTATCCCTGAAGAGATTCCATCTGTAAGTTCTTATTTTAGAAAATATTTTTGCTGGAAAGGGATAAAATATAGCAATAAAACCATTTCTGGCATGTCTTTGGCGTTATTATAAAGATTATGGCAAGTGGAGTATTCTTTATATTAGGGAGATGAAAAACGTGCCCACCCCCGTTTTTTTATATCTCTTCCCCACCTAACCTCCCCTTACAAACGGGAGGGATAATTTTATATTCGCCTTATTTTAGACCATTCAATGCTAATATAAATAAATAAAAAAATGAGAGTGGCCACAGCCTAACATAGTGTTGACGGCAGAAGGTAGACTTGTTATTATGATGGACAGGTCATGGGAATATTCACTTAGAAGAGTAAAGCTTGAAGGTGTCCACAGCAGCAAGATCATCAAAATTGCATCCATATGTTGCCCGACAAAAAGGGGTCTGCGGAGGCAGTCCGATTGTGAGGGGCACAAGAATCCGCGTTATTGATATTGCCATTGAATATGACCGCTTGGGGTATTCCCCGGACGATATCGCCAATGGTCATCCTGGGTTGACCTTGGAACAGATTCATGATGCCCTGTCCTACTACTATGAGAATCAAAAGGAACTGGACGCTGAGATTCGTGAGCGCCTGAAGCGGATTGAGCGGGTCAGGAGTCTTTACCCATCATTGCTCAAGATCTCGCATGGCGAAGATTAAGGTTATTGCGGATGAAAATGTGCACATGGCGATTGTGGAAGGGCTAAAGCGGAGAGGAGTTACGGCATGGTCTGTCCAAACGGCGGGAAGAGGTGGCCTAAGCGATGAGGAGCAGTTAGAATATACGACCTCTCAAGGGGCTTGCCTTCTGACCCATGATGATGACCTGCTGACTTTAGCGGATCAGTGGAGGAAAAACGGGCGACGGCATGGAGGTATCATCTATGTCCATCAGCAGGCGCTTCAGATCGGTGAAATTATCCGTCGGATTAAAACGCTGGTAGATATCAAAACAGCAGAGGCCATGGAAAGCCATATAGAATTTCTGTAAAAGTTTATTAAAAAATTAGTCGCTTTCTCATGGCAAGCGGCAAAAAAATCCTTGACATTTTTATAAAAATGGCTAATAGTAATGTCTATCGAGTATAAAAGGAGGCTATTTGAAAGGGTCTCTTAAGGAATAAAGCCTTCAATTTTGTTTTATCCAGTCAAAAATAGTTTTTTTGGCCGTTTCTTAAAGAGACGGTTTTGATATTGTTTCTTTTGAACTTCCTTGTTTTACATGTCCAAATAATTACAGGTACTAAGTATACATAAATTTGGGTATTGGGACGATTCCCTCATTATTATGTTGATGGAGGAGATGGACAGGCGGATGGTACATGGAGGTAAGGATTTCGTGAAAGATATGGCTAAGACCTATAATATTACTGAAAAGATAAAGCAAATGGGGCGACAAAGGGGCTGGCAGAAACTAAAGAGAACCGTCCCCTTTAGACTAGTCCCCTTTAGATGGGTAGACTTGATTCAGTACCTGAGCCAGGGCTTCATGTGGCCAAGTACGTGGCTGCCGCTCGCCAGCTTTGCAGGCATTCAGAAGATGATCCTCCTCGAGGAGGATCCGCCCTACTGCTCGACGCGGTGCGACAGTTACTTTTCACACAGTCTGGACATGCAGTCGACGGCGTCTCGCGCCTGCGGCGTCGCTGCGACAGGAGGTGCGCCGCGGCTGATGCGCAAGCCGTTAGGCCAGCCGAAGATGAGGAAAGGAGGAGCAACATGACACAGCAACAGCTGGTCTCCCAGCAAGGAATCCTGAAGTGCTCAAAATGTGGAGAAGGTCACGATCCAGGCACCGTGCTGTGCACAAAATGCAACGCCTACCTGCGACCAACCATTCTCGGGGTCGTAACGATTCTTGGGTCAGTTGTGCTGGGTCTGGAATCGCTCAGGCCACTTGCACTGATCGGGCGCAATCCGATCTACCTGGTTATTTTGCTCATCAATATCGCTTGGATTGTGACCCTGATTTCTCTCCAGGTTGGTGAGTACTGGGCATGGGTTGCTGTCCAGATTGTGATGGCAATCAACATTGCAGCGGTATTGGTTGTCGACCCAAGCCCTTCCGTCGTGGAGGCTGTCGGGACGCTGAGCAGTCTCCTATTTTGGATTTATCTCCATACAGACCGGGTCAAAGCATTCTGTTCGGTTGGGAAGAGAAATGGGGACGGCAAAGGGGTTAAGGGGACGTAGTTGACTCGTTGCTTTGCCTCAACACCTCAAAACCTCAAATGCAGGTAAATTGACTTATTATGCCACGCGCCGCACGCCTCGACATAGCCGGAGTCCTGCAGCACGTGATCGTTAGAGGAGTTGAACGACGGGATATTTTTGTGGTTGTAAGAAGAAGGCATGGGGTCTAACCTATGACGGTAAAGGGGACGGTTCTCGTTAATTTAAACCCACTGTATCAAGATTGGGAGGAGGCCGGGATTGTAGGACTCAGGATTTGAAAAGACATCCCTCACTTAGGACCAAGCGCTTTGCCCTTATCAACGATATTCTAATCGCGCTCTGCTGCCGGCGGATCGGGCAACGTTGGTCACCCGGAACAGCAAGGACTTCCAAATCATCTCCACCATTAAGCCCATCCGATTAGAGGTGTGGGAATAAGAAGCGGCAAGCTCACACTCCAACGAATCTGCCTCAGGCGGAACTAAGGTCTAAATAGCGATAATTAGGGACAAGGGACACAGAGCCTGTCATTGTCCCTTGTCCCTTTGCCTTATCATTGGGCAGCGCTCTGCTGGTTGATGGAGAAGGCTGGAAAATAATAAGTGGATATTCTTGACACCATTAATACCATATGGTATAAAATACCATATGCCTGCCAGGCTATTGTATCGTTCCAGATTTATCTATCCGGATGGGGCCATACGTGAAATGGTGCTATGGAAGTTACCAAAGGCCACGGCTGAACGTCATCATGGCATAAAATACAGGCTCCATTACAGCTCGGCCGATGGTACTATTATGATAAGGTATGACAATGAGGCAGGAAAAGGGGATCATCGGCACTATATGGATCGTGAAGATCCTTACACCTTTCTTGATGCCGAGACACTGGTAGCCGATTTTCTGGCAGACATTAAAAAGGTTAAGAAGGAGGAAGAACATGGGAAAGAAACGAGAGATAAGGGTTGAGATCAAAGGGGAACAAGAATCGGCCCAGGAGTTTGTGGAGGTCTACAAACGTGCTTTAAAAGGGAAAGCGCCACGAGGAGCAATTGAACGGATCTACTTTGCTGATATGGAAACCTTAACTAGGATCTTAAGCAACCGCCGTTTGGAGCTTTTGCAGACGCTGCATCGCTATAGATCTCTGAGCATAAGGGCATTGGCAAAACGAATGGGCCGAGACTACAAAAATGTTCACGGAGACGTACAGGTCCTCAAACGCGCAGGACTCATTGAAATTGATCAGTCTGGCTGTTTACTGACACCTTGGGACCATATTACAGCAGAGATCTCACTGGCAGCTTAAAGGAGGTCTTCTTCAAATGTAAAGCGCCGGCAGGGAGGGGACAAAAATCTTTGCCAGACCCTCATCCTCCTTTTGAACTCCCAATGACTTATCGTATATAAAAAAGTGGGATTTGTCAGTGTAATGTTGAGTGGGGTCCCCTCCCCTGACGGGAGGGGAATTTCCGGGAAGGCATTAACCCGGCTATTGACATCCTCAGTCTAATGACCTTATAAAATCCCTTCCAGGCCCAGGGTCTTATTATTATCCCGTATCCAAACCCGAACATGGGGCGGGTAAAGATTGAATCAAAGCCTTCTGACCACCTATTATTTACACCGAACCTTTTTGTGCCCAGTAAGAGATGGGCAACTAATTTCCAGTTTCTTATAAGATTCATCCTGGTCTTGTTTGATACCAATTTGCCTTCATTCGGCTGCCTGGGAAAAAGCAGGTTGAGGTCAAGGTTAAGGTTTAGGAACTTCTTAGCCTCAGCCTCAGCCTTCTTCATGCTTCTTCTCCGCCTTGGTATCCTGTTGAATGCGAATTGGTATAAACCTGTGCTGCAGGGGCGAAAATATATTTTACCCCTGCGGGAAGAATGGAATTGTTATGTGTTCTCAAAACTTATGCCGAGCACCTCATACTCAAACTTAGCGGCAGGTGTTGTTATATCCACAAGGTCGCCTACCTTATGGCCTATCAGGGCCCTTCCGACAGGAGACTGCACGGATATCTTACTCTCCTTCAGATCAGATTCATCCTGCCCCACCAGTGTATACCTCTTTTTCTCCCCGGACTGTGTATCGCTTAATACCACAGTTGCCCCAAAGACGATCTTCTCTGTTGAAAGATTTCTAGTGTCTATTATGGTCGCGTCGGCCAGTTTCGCTTCCATATCCTTTATCTTCCCCTCTACAAAGGACTGCTTCTCCTTGGCCGCATGGTATTCGGCATTCTCGGAAAGATCTCCATGGGCCCTTGCCTCGGCGATCTCTTTTATTATCTTTGGCCTCTCAATCTTCTTGAGGCGCTCAAGTTCGCTTCTTAACTTCTCATATCCGTCTTTTGTTATCGGAACCTTCAATTTTGACCTCCGTAGCCATATCCGGAGGGGGACAAATCCCCCTTATGTATGATATCCCTGGAGGGGCTTAACATCAATACCCCTTGACCGGGCTGCCTCGATCCCCTTGACTGCTGCGTTGGCCCCGCCGATTGTAGTGAAATATGGTATATTATCGGTTATTGCAGACCTCCTGATAGAATATGAATCAGACTGAGAGATCTTGTCCCCTACTGTGTTTATTATCAGGGCAATCTCCCCATTCTTTGTATGATCAACTATATGGGGCCTCCCCTCCTTAACCTTATTAACACTTGAAACCTCTATGCCATTATTCTCCAAAAATAGTGCTGTCCCTTTTGTTGCAGATATAGAAAAGCCCATTGCCGAAAGGAGCTTTGCAGCAGGTACTATCTTGGGTTTATCACTGTCCTTGACGCTTATAAAGACCCTTCCCCTGGATGGAAGGAGTACCCCGGCAGCTGCCTGGGCCTTTAAGAAGGCCGATCCGAAATTATCGTCGATACCCATAACCTCCCCTGTTGACTTCATCTCAGGTCCCAGTATGGTGTCTACGCCCTTAAATTTATTGAAGGGAAATACAGCCTCCTTCACTGCTATATGCCCCACCACCCTCTCTTCAGACAGACCAAATGCAGAAAGTCTCCTTCCTATCATTACCTTCATGGCAAGTTTGGCAAGAGGGATGCCGGTCGTCTTGCTCACAAAAGGAATAGTACGGGATGCCCTCGGGTTTACCTCAAGGATAAAGACCTCGCCGTCCTTCACAGCAAACTGGACATTCATGAGGCCTACCACATTGAGACCCCCTGAAAGCGCATAGGTCTGCCTCCTGATCTCCTTGATGATCCCCTCATCAAGTGAGAAGGGCGGCAACACACATGCGGAATCCCCGGAATGGACACCAGCCTCCTCTATATGCTCCATGATCCCGCCTATTACCGTATCAAAGCCGTCAGATATGGCGTCTACATCCACCTCTATTGCATCCTCAAGATATTTGTCTATGAGAACAGGATGCTCAGGTGATGTCTTTACCGCCCTTATCATATACTCCCTCAGATTATCCTCGCTGTAGACTATCTCCATGGCCCTGCCGCCCAATACATAAGAGGGCCTCACAAGGAGGGGGTAGGAGATCTTACTCGCTATTGATACAGCCTCATCTGTCGACCTTGCTATTCCGCTCTCCGGCTGCCTTAACTTAAGACGATCGACAAGGGCCTTAAACCGCTCTCTGTCCTCTGCCATATCTATTGAATCAGGGGATGTCCCAAGGATCTTCACGCCTGCCCTTTCAAGGGGGACGGCAAGTTTAAGTGGTGTCTGTCCGCCAAACTGGATTACCACACCGTCCGGCCTCTCTGTATCTATAATATTCAGGACATCTTCCTTTGTCAGCGGTTCAAAATAGAGCCTGTCAGACGTATCATAATCTGTGCTTACCGTCTCGGGATTGCAGTTTACCATTATGGTCTCATACCCCTCTTCGCGAAGGGCAAAGGCACCATGTACGCAGCAATAGTCAAACTCTATCCCCTGGCCTATCCTGTTAGGGCCTCCTCCCAGGATCATTACCTTTTTCCTGTTGGTAGGCCCGGATTCACACTCAGGCTCATATGTAGAATATAGATATGGGGTATGCGCCTCAAATTCTGCGCCGCAGGTATCCACCCTCTTATAGCTTGGTGTGATTTTCAGGCCCGATCTCAAGGCCCTGATCTGATCCTCGTCCTTTCCGATAAGCCCCGCGATCCTGACGTCTGAGAATCCATATTCCTTGACCCGTCTTAATAGATAGGGGTCTAGGGATCTAGGGGTCATGAGGTTATCGCTCGAACCCTTCAACCCATGAACCCTGGAACCCTGAAGTTCTGCCTCAATCTCTACAATCTCCCGTATATTATTTATAAACCAGGGGTCTATACCTGTGAGGCTGCCTATCTCATCAGCACCCATCCCGGATCTTATTGCATCTGCTATAAACCAGATCCTCTCCCAGTTGGGTGTCTTAAGTTTCTCGACAATGATATCCCTCTTTTTTTCCGCTGTTATATCCTTCTCATATATCCCTTCTTCCAACCCATAACTGTCGATCTCAAGGGACCTTATGGCCTTTTGCATCGACTCTTTAAATGTCCTGCCTATGGCCATTGCCTCGCCCACAGACTTCATCTGAGTGGTTAAGGTAGCATCTGTGTTGGGAAACTTCTCAAAAGCAAACCTCGGGATCTTTACAACTACATAGTCTATGGTCGGCTCAAATGAGACGGGGGTCACCTTTGTGATATCATTCTTTATCTCATCTAAGGTATATCCTACTGCGAGTTTTGCAGCTATCTTTGCAATCGGAAAGCCCGTGGCCTTGGATGCAAGGGCCGAGCTCCTTGAAACGCGGGGATTCATCTCTATGAAGACAAGTTCGCCATCCTTCGGATTTACGCCAAACTGGATATTAGATCCGCCGGTATCGACCCCTATCTCCCTCATTATAGCTATTGCCGCATCACGCATGACCTGGTATTCCTTATCTGTTAATGTCTGGGCCGGGGCAACAGTTATGGAATCACCTGTATGTATACCCATCGGGTCGAAGTTCTCGATGGAGCATACTATCACCACATTGTCCTTTATATCCCTCATCACCTCAAGTTCAAACTCCTTCCATCCGAGGATTGATCGCTCGACTAAGATCTCTCCAACTGGGCTTGCCTTGAGACCCCATTCGACATAATCCTCGAACTCCTCTCTGTTGTATGCAATGTTCCCGCCTGACCCGCCCATCGTAAAGGAGGGTCTGACTATTACAGGAAACCCGATCAGGTTCAACGCATGTTCGGCCTCAAAGGTTGTCCTTGCGTAGAAGCTCTCCGGTGTCTTAATGCCTATGCGCCACATCGCCTGCCTGAAGGCCTCCCGGTTTTCTGCCTTATGAATAGCCTCGTAAGAGGCGCCAATTAATTCCAGGTTGTATTTCTTGAGCAGACCCTTTTCTGAGAGGGCAACTGCCATGTTCAGCGCGGTCTGTCCGCCCATGGTTGGAAGGAGGGCATCGGGCCTCTCCTTATCTATTATCCTTTCGACAATCTCTATTGTAATAGGTTCTATGTATGTGGAATCGGCAAATTCAGGGTCTGTCATGATGGTGGCAGGATTGCTGTTTACCAAAACGATCTTGTACCCCTCTTCTTTTAATGCCTTGCAAGCCTGGGTGCCTGAGTAATCGAACTCACAGGCCTGCCCTATTACTATAGGGCCTGATCCGATCAGGAGTATCTTGTTTATATCAGTCCGCTTCGGCATATTAAGACCTAACCTGTCTCCTCAGGATGATAATATCTCTTTGCCTCCGGTATCCGGTCCAGGATCTGCCTCATCCTCTCCTCATCCGAAGGATGTGTTGATAGGAAATCCGGAATACCATAGGATTTAAAACAGAGCCTTCCGATCATTGATAGCTGGCATCCGGCCATCCTTTCCCAGAACCCTATTGCGTCCTCAGGGTTATAACCTGCCTTTGCCATCACTATCAATCCGATCCTGTCGGCCTCAAGCTCCTGCTTCCTGCTGAAGGGGAGCATAAGACCTATACCATAGACATCGTATAAGCCCTGCAATACTTGCGGTCCTCTTGTAGCGAGGGCAACAGTGGCCCCGATCATACCGATGCTGCCTAGAAGTTCGTTGCTCGTCCTCTCCGAACCATGCCTTGCCATAGCATGGGCTACTTCATGGGCCAATACCGTTGCAAGGCCTGCGTCATCCTTTGTAAACTTTAGTATCCCTGTATAGACAGCCACCTTCCCTCCCGGGAGTGCAAAGGCATTAGCTGTCTTGTTGTCCTCTATTACTGTGAACTCCCACTTATAATCAGGCCTGTCTGCCGCCTTGGCAATCCTGGTTCCGACCCTCCTGATATCCTCATTTATGACGGGGTCCTTACTGATCTTGGCCTCCTTCAGGAACTCCTTGTAGATTTCCTCGCCAACCTTCTTTTCCGACTCCTCAGAATAGAAGATCATCTGCGATCTCCCTGTTACAGGGGTGGTCTGACAGCCGAAAAAGTAGAAGAAGGCTGAGGCTAAGGATAAGGTTAAGCAAAATCCTTTCCTCAACCTTGACCTAAACCTCAACCTTAAGTATTTATTCATAAAGCTACTATGCCCCTATATGCTCCTGCACCCACCCATTCTCAAGGCCGCATGCTGTCATCTGATTGAATCCCCTGTCATACTCCTCTTTTGTTATCCTCCTTGAAAGCTCCGGGATATTATCTGCCTTATATGCCGGGAAGTATTGGTCCATAAGGCTGATATAGACCTCCTTTGACAGCTCAGATGAGATAAACTTCATAACCTCGTCTGTTCCGGAGATATTGTTGGGAAGGATGAGGTGCCTGATAATAAGCCCTCGTCTTGCTATTCCTTCCTCAATTATAAGATCCCCTACCTGCCTGTACATCTCCTTTACATCGGCACGATTGACAACAGGATAGTTTGCCGCACCCGAGTAACGCAAAGAATAACCCTTGTCAGCATAACGCATATCCGGAAGATATATATCGATTATGCCCTCAAGGAGCTTAAGGGAATCTAAAGAGTCATAACCGCTTGTGTTATAGATAATAGGTATATCAAGGCCGTCCTCTTTTGCAAGCGAGACCGCCTTTATTATCTGGGGGACAAAATGACTCGGCGTAACCAGATTAATATTATGACAACCCCTTTCTTTAAGTGAGCACATCATCCGGGCAAGATGCTCCACCTCCACCTCATTCCCACTAGAAAGCTGGCTTATGGGATAGTTCTGACAGAAGACACATCTCATATTGCAGTTTGTAAAGAAGATCGTTCCTGACCCCCTTGTGCCTGAGATGGAAGGCTCCTCACCCATATGGATGTTATAACTCGCCACAACAGGCCTAAGACCTGATTTGCAGATCCCGTTCCTCTCATCCGCCAGCCTGTTAACTCCGCATACCCGTGGACAGACCCTGCACCCCTCAAGAAGAGAATATGCCTCCTCAATCCTTTTCTTCCAGGAAGAATCCGTAAGATTCAGATAACTTGGTTTCATATCTATCATAGGGGCTAGCGTCGCCCCCTCCCCCGGCAAAGCCGGATGGAGCCTCCCCCTCAACGCTCGCTTCCGCTCGCTGGGTAGATACCCACGGGCAAGTCAGTGGGTATCTACGGAAGCCAAAGATACATAAATTTGGGCCTTATCATATCCCTTATTTCCCTTGATCCGATCCCGACCAGATCGGCCCTCTCCCCTGATATCTTTGAATATATATTGTTCTTGTAGGATGAGGGCCTATAATATACTATAACTGAGGCGTCATCAATGCCGGTCTCCCTCTTTGTTGCCTCAATCGTATCCTCAAGATAACCTATCCCATCGATTAGTCCTAAGGCCTTTGCCTGCCCTGCTGTATATATCCTCCCGTCGGCTATCTTTTTTAACCGATCCAGCTCCATCCCCCTCCCCTTTACTATGACATCCAGGAATCTCCCATACATACTGTCTATTACAGACTGAAAGATCTCCTGCTCCTCCGGGGTAAGGGGCCTGAAGGGGGATCCCATATCTTTTTTCTCACCCGATTTAATAGGTTTCGCCTCCACACCGATCTTCTCAAGGAGGCCCCCTATGTCCACCCTGATCATTATAACACCTATACTGCCCACGACAGAGGTCGGGTGCACCTCGATCCTATCTGCCGACTGGGCTATATAATAGGCGCCGGAGGCCCCAAGATCCATGATGGATGCTATAACCTTCACACCATTTTTTTCCTTATATCTCATTATCTCATTGTATATTATGTCCGATGCGGTAACAGTCCCTCCAGGGGAATTTATCCTTAATATTATCGCCTTTATCCTGTCATCCTTGGATGCCTTTGTCAGTTCCTCCTTTATCCTTTCAACAAGCCCAGGTTCTCCGCCAATGCCTTCATCCTCTTCGGATATGATACCGGAGACATCCACCAATAGTATCTTGTCCTTACCATGCCCTGATATCCTCTTTTCTTTAAGGGGCTCGACAGGCGCTACAAGGTTTACAGACAAGAACGTACATCCCGCACTGGCGAGGAAGAAACTACATAATAACCCGAATAAAATTGCCCTTCTCATTACATACCTCAATTTCAAGTTTAGCATGTCCATATTACCTATCCCCTGCCCTTCCTGTAATCCCTCATCATGGTAACAAAGGAATCAAAAAGGTACCTTGAGTCATGGGGCCCAGGCGACGACTCAGGATGGTACTGCACAGAGAAGAGAGGGAGGCTTTTATGCCTCATCCCCTCTACTGTATTATCATTCAGATTTATGTGGGTAAGCTCCATATTGCCGCCAATCGAATCTATATCCACTGCAAAACCATGATTCTGGGTTGTTATCTCAACCTTCTTTGTTGTTAAATCCATGACAGGCTGGTTCCCGCCCCTGTGTCCAAACTTTAACTTGTATGTCTTTCCGCCGAGGGCCAGGGCGAGGAGCTGATGTCCTAAGCATATGCCGAAGACCGGCCTTTTCCCTACAAACTCCGTTATGTTTTTAATGGCATACCCTACCCCTTCCGGATCACCCGGGCCGTTTGAAAGGAAGATACCGTCAGGATTCAGATCCAATACCTGCTCGTATGACGTATGTGCCGGAACAACCATGACATCGCATCCGGCATCAACCAGCAACCTTAATATGTTCCTCTTTATTCCAAAATCGTATGCTACAACAAGGAAGCGGGGGGCCTTTTCTGCTGACACTTTCTCCTGCTTCCTATATCCGGTCCCCAATCCCCATCTCCCTTCTTCCCACTTATAGGAATCAGGGCATGTAACCAGCTTGACAAGATCCCTTCCAACCATACCAGGCGCTGACCTGGCCTTGTTTATCAGGCTGTCTTGGTCAAGATCCTCCGTTGATATAACCCCCTGCTGGGCGCCATGTTTTCTTATATGCACTGTGAGCGCCCTTGTATCTATCCCTTCAATACCGACTATGCCATTATCTCTCAGGTATTGATCGATCCCCTTTTGGGAACGCCAGTTGCTCGGAAACCTGCATGCCTCTTTGACAATAAAGCCCTCAACAACCGGTCCTGGGGATTCAATATCCTCATCGTTCACGCCGTAATTCCCTATAAGGGGACAGGTCATTGTTACAATCTGTCCTTTATAAGAGGGGTCGGTGAGTACCTCCTGGTACCCTGCCATGCTCGTGTTGAAGACAACCTCCCCTGTTGTCTCACCCTCTGCACCGAATGACCTCCCTGCAAATATCCTCCCGTCTGCCAGTGCCAGTATAGCCTTCTTCATAACCATACACTCACCTTGAAAATACTATCCTCCCGCCTGCCAGCGTCATAAAGACAGATCCCTTGACCTTCCATCCGGCAAAGGGGCTGTTCTTTCCCTTTGACCTGAATCTTGCCGGATCAACCACCCATCTATCGTCAAGATCTATGATTGCGATATCTGCGTCAACACCGACAGCAAGGTATCCTTTGTCTATCCCTAATACCCTGGCCGGATTTATTGTAAGTCTTGAGATCGCCTCCTCGAGGCTGAAGATGCCATCCTCAACAAGGCCCAGTGTCAGGGATAATGCCGTCTCAAGCCCGGATATCCCAAATGGGGCCTGGTCAAACTCAAGCTCCTTTTCCTCCAGTGCATGAGGGGCATGATCTGTTGCTATCAGATCGATCGTCCCGTCCCTCAGGCCTTCTCTGACCGCAGCCATGTCCAAAGAAGTCCTAAGGGGAGGATTTACCTTTGCATTTGTATCGTATCCTTCCACCGCCTCCTCTGTTAAGGCAAAATAGTGTGGTGCTGTTTCTGCGGTAACTGCGATCCCCCTCGACTTTGCTTCCCTTATGATCCTGACAGACCCTGCCGTCGATATGTGGGCCAGATGAAGCCTGCACCCGGTATATTCCGCCAATAAAATATCCCTTGCAACCATTACCTCTTCAGCAGCAGGCGGTATCCCGTGAAGGCCAAGTCTGGTCGAGATGATCCCCTCATTCATTACTCCCCCTGATGATAGGTTTGCATCTTCGCAATGGGATATAACGAGCATGTCAAATCCCCTGGCATACTCCATGCCTCTCCGCATCACCTCGCTGTTCATTACAGGCCTGCCGTCATCGGATATGGCCATGCATCCCGCATCATATAGTTCACCTATCTCTGCCAGCTCAACCCCCTGGGATCCCTTTGTTATCGCCCCGATCGGGAGGATGGTTACAATCCCCGCCTCTCTCGCCCTTGATCTTATAAATTCTGTAACAGTCCTGTTATCATTTACCGGCCTTGTATTGGGCATCGTGCATATTGTAGTAAAGCCTCCTGCAGCCGCTGCCGCTGATACGCTTCTTATATCCTCCTTATATTCATAGCCTGGTTCCCTGGTATGGGTATGGATGTCAATCAGGCCCGGAATCACTACTTTCCTTGTGGCATCTATCAGATTTTCGCAATCAGGACCCGGACTCAGATCCTTTCCTATTGAGGTAATCTTTCCACCCTCTATAAGGATATCGTACGCCTCTCCCATTTTTGCTTTACCATCTATCAGATAACCGCCTTTTATCAATATGCCCATTAAGCCCTGCCTGCTGACAAAAGATATATCACGGCCATCCTGACGGCTATGCCGTTTGTTACCTGGTCCATTATCACCGAGGATACACCATCCGCAAGGTCTGACGTTATCTCCACCCCCCTGTTAACCGGACCAGGGTGCATAACCAGGGCATCCTTTTTGGCAAACTTCAACCTTTCACTATTGAGGCCATAGAGCCTTGAATACTCCCTTATGCTCGGGAACAGGGCCTTCCCCTGTCTTTCAAGCTGAAGCCTGAGCATCATCACTACGTCCGCCCCGGATAGGGCCTCATCAAGATCATGGTAGACCCTGACCCCTAGTTTATCAATCCCGGCAGGCATCATGGTAGGCGGGCCGGCCACCCTTACATCTGCCCCCATCTTCACCAGGGCGTATATGTTGGACCTTGCCACCCTGCTATGAGCAATGTCGCCTACAATGGTGACTATTAGTCCGCTCAGCCCCCCCTTTCTTTCCCTGATAGTATAGAGATCGGTTAATGCCTGGGTAGGGTGTTCGTGTGATCCATCACCTGCATTTATAACTGAGCTTTTAAGCCTCCTTGCAAGCCTGTCTGGTGCCCCGGAGGAGGAGTGCCTGATCACTATAATGTCGGCCATCATTGCCTCAAGATTCTTCGCAGTATCGAATAGTGTCTCTCCCTTAACAACAGAACTTGTTGCAATCGATATATTCAGCAGGTCTGCAGAAAGCCTCTTTGCAGCAAGTTCGAAGGATGTCCTGGTCCTTGTGCTAGGCTCAAAGAAGAGATTTACTACTGTCTTTCCCCTAAGGGCCGGTACCTTCTTAATATCACGGCTTGAGACCTCCTTCAATGACTCTGCGGTATCAAGAATGAGACCGATCTCATCTGTCTCTAATTCCCTTATGCCGAGCAGGTCCTTCCCCTTAAGCCCCATCTTCTATAACCACCCTATTTTCATCCCCCTGATCAAGCGTAACCTTAACAACCTCATTTCTCGATGTCGGAAGGTTCTTCCCCACATAGTCAGGCCTAATCGGAAGCTCCCTGTGACCCCTGTCTATCATTACTGCAAGCTGTATCTCCTTCGGCCTTCCAAGGTCCATAATCCCATCCAGTGCGGCCCTTATTGTCCTCCCTGTATAAAGCACATCATCTACAAGGATTATCTTCTTGTCTGTTACATCAAAGGGTATCACCGTCTTTCTAAGGATAGGCTGTTCCTTCTTGCTGGATAGATCGTCCCTGTACAGGGTAATATCAAGCTCGCCTATCGTGAGATCAATCCCCTCAAGCTCCTTAATCTTCCTGGCCAGATGATTGGCCAGATCTACACCGCCTCTCCTGATCCCGATAAGGACAAGTTCCTGGGCCCCCCGGTTTCTCTCAATAATCTCATGGGTGATCCGGCTTAAGGCCCTGTTTATCCCCATACTATCCATTATCAGTTTATTTCCCACCAAGCCCCTTCTTTATTGATAATAAAAAGACCTTCTGCCCGTAAGGGAGAAGGTCTCTTGATTCTTCATTGCTTATGTAAGATAACATCATGGCTCCCTTTATAGTCTCGCAGGACTATTTAAAAGGTTTAGACATATACTAATTTAATTTTATAGATGTGTCAAGAAGATTTCCAATCGTGTCAATCTGCTTAACCAGACCAGCGTTCAGGTCTGCTAAACTCTTTTTATGTGGATTTAGCCATTTTTCAAGATCTTTAACATACGCCCCTTGATGAGAGCATACCTCCTGCAACAATCAGAAGAAGAGGCCTGCCTGAAGAATGAGGCTATTTGTATCATCAATCCCTTCATCAAGCTTAAATCGGCGTTGAAGTCCAGCCGTTAAATCAAAAGAGGTTGCGATATATCGCAGTCCGGCTGTAAAAGCAAGAAAGTCCCTCTCAAGAGGGATATTGTTTTGAATGGTAAGGTTTCCTTCTATTATAAGATTTAATTCCCTTGATGGATTGAGGGGAAAGTTGATACCAAGGTCTAAAATACCATGTTTTTCCTCCTTCGATCCGTTTATATCAGCAAGGAAGAACCCACCATCGGCATAGAAGCCGACTATATAGCTTCCAAGGGGCTGGGCAATATCTACAGAGGCTGAGGATACCAGGAGTAGCTTAATTCCCCAGGATTCCACTACCTGAAATGCCTCTTTTGCCGTTGGAAGATAATAGGTCAGGGAGAGGCCGAATGCCGGGAAGTTGTATTTCGTATTCTGCTCTAAAAAGCGCCATTTAGCCGAGATATTGATATCTTCCAAGTTATTTTTATCATCCGAATTAACAACCACCCCCTGATCAAGCAAAAAGGGGATCTGGGCAGAAAGCTCAAGCCCCTCCTTAAGTCCAAGGGTTATAGTAGCGGCTAGCTCATTTTTTGCGGTAATGTCAGGACCCTGGTTCCTCTCATGGATAAAACTAGCCGCGGCCCCGATCCTTCCGGGGTCGAGGGTATCGGCAGATTGAGTAAAAATGAGCCCACTTGGTCCAAATATAGTGAGCGGGGTATGGACAATGTCAGTTTCCCCGGCGCACACTCCAAAAACCGGCATGGATACTACAAGAAAAAATCCCATCAAGTAGCGCATGGCACCCTCCCTGAACTGGTGATAGATAGTTATTAGATATTGCCATAACTAAGCAATTAGCGGTTTATATATACACACTCAATCGATACTGTCAAGTCTCGTAAGATGCCCGCGGCCGGCAAGGACAACAAAGATCGTTCTAATAAAGACCTTAAGATCCAAATTGAGCGACCAGTTATAATATACTCAAGGTAGATAGTGGCACAATCAAAAAAACAGGCAAAAAGCAGTCCTTATCCTGGAGTCCTGGAGCAATAAATAGATATAGTTTTATCGGAAATTATAATTGATGTGTCAAGAAGATTTCCAATCGTGTCCACTGGAGTGAGGTTTGCTTATAACGTCTTGGCGCTGACCTGCGAGCGAAGCGAGTCAGGTCCAGCGCCTTGATACTCAATAGATACATGCATCCAATATGGACAGAACCTCGTCAAGCAGATTATCTGAAGCCCTTCCCATGCGTTTAGCCTTCCGAGCGCGGAAATCTATCGATTTGACTTGCTCAACCATGACGAATCCCGTGACTTTTGGATCGTTCGCAACGGCTACGTGGAAAGGGAATCTCCGATCTGTGCTGGTGAGGGGGCAGACAATGGCGAGACCCGTATGGCTGTTGAATAGGGTGTTGCTCACAACCAAGGCAGGCCGCCGGCCTTTTCGCTCATGGCCAGATTGCGTGTCGAACGAGACGGCAATAAAGTCACCTTTCTGGGGAACATAGCTTCCCATTTACCAAGCCTCTCTCCCGACTGGTTCTCCCCATTCAACTTCCTGGGGTTTGTAATTCTTAGGGATGCAGGAAACCAGTTCTTGAAGGCTCAGCCCACCTCGTACGGTCCTCCTTATAGGAGCAATGACAATCACGCCGTCTCGTGTGGATACATCGACAGGATCACCAATCGATATCTGAGTCTCCTCAAGTACATGCTTAGCAAGGCGGAGGCCCTGACTGTTGCCCCATTTTTGCACTTTCGTGACCATATTCCATACCTCCTTTTCGTATATACGAAGTATAGCCCTAGGTCTATTTCATGTCAAGTCTATTTTGGGCTCAGCCCCGCGTTCTCCATGAGCAGAGCGAAGGGAGAACGCCGCGGTTGAGCGGCCGGCGGCCACCAACGGCGGGGTGGACGCGAGGTTTCCCTGCCGGCCCGCTCCAACCGCTCGTTAGGCATGGCGCCTCACGAGTGCCCACAAAAAGGCTAGTAGACCCGCCACAGAGATAACGAAAAGCGCGGGGTATAGAACCAGTAGATCGATACGGATGTTGCACTCCCCCGAGCAGAGAATGCGAAGCTTCATCGCGTATTCATAGGGAAGATACACGAGCCACGCGGCTGCTGCAGCCAAGACCAGAAACTTCCGCGACACTGCGAAGAGCGCCAGGAAGATGCCGACCGGGACTGCCGCTAACAACGGTTGCTCGATGAACGCTGCCATGGTGCGGTAGAGGAGATCCATGTGCCTAACCAGTTATTATCTGAACAACTATGGCAGAGGCTATCACAGGTTTTATGCTCTGTCAATAAAGAAATAGCTTGACGGTATCTGATGAATTTTATGACCCTTTCTTCGGGACTAACATGCAAAATTGAATATTAGTCCCTTTCTTAGAAAACGGGCGATCCCTGTCTCACACCAGGCCGAATACAGGAAGTGGCTTCGGTATTATCTTGATTTCCGCAGCAAGTATACTCTTCCGGATTCCCGGTCAGAGCATATGCGTTTGATACTCATGTCTATGCGACCATTTTAAGGCTGATACGCATCCCAGCCTTTGTTGCGAGCGCGATGAGCATTTCCAAGCTGAACTTCTCCCATTTTCCTCTTATTAGATCAGAGACCCGGGACTGACTGACACCAAGAATCTCAGCCGCTTTTGCTTGTGTCAATTTTTTGTTCTTGATGACCTTCCGAAGATCAGTCATGATCTCAGAACGCATCTGAAGAATTGCGGCTTCCTCAAGGGGAAAGCCGAGATCAAGGAATACGTTGCCGGAAGATTTGATAATAGGTTCTTTCATAATACTACCCTCCAATTTGCTTGAATCGTTTGCGAGCTAATTCAATATCGTGTTGATTCGTTTTTTGGTTCTTCTTTTGAAACGAATGGAGCACATGTACCGCGTCCTCGAATTTCGCCACGTAAATAATGCGCCATTCTCCCAGGACATGAATACGGATTTCCTTGACCCCGCGTCCTATGCTTGGCATAGGTTTCCAATCGGTCGGCTCAAGTCCGCATTGAACGGAATATAATTCAAGGTGGCGTAAAGTGGCGTAAAGGGGGTCAGACTTGCCTATTGACATTTGCTATTATCCTCTCTATTACCCTTTCAACCTCTGCCCTCAAATCCCCCTTTTCCCTCAAATATCTCGTCACAACTGCAGGGTCTTTCTGAATATAACCAGCTATCTCCTTCCCCTTATATCCGTATTCCTTCGCAATAAGACTAAAAAGCTTCCTGCCTATCATTATGTCCCTGTTTTTCCCCTTAGCCTTTATCTCTTTCAGAGTAATCCCATACGCACCCTCTATTCCGGTAGCTATCTCCCCTAATGTGTATTCCTTTAGTCTCTTTATAGAAATTACCTCAGTCTTGCCCTTCTCGCTCACCTTTTCTGCAAATCTCTCATCTCCCAGTATCCTCTGATCTATTGTGCTGTATATCTCTTCTTTCCATATTTCCTGGCCTTCATCCATATATGCCCTGTAAAGCCTCCTCGCCTTTGCTTCCCTCCCTGAAAACACCCCAAGCACCTGATCTGTGTCTATTATTATATTTCCCCTGCCAGGTTTTTCAATATAACAACGATGGCTGCTCCATTCATATTCATCGGCATTCTTAATAATCCCAGCCCTCACTGGATTAAGGTGGATGTATTTGACCAGCGTTAACATGTATTCGTCTTTGTCGCATAGTATAGCCTTGTATCTGCCTTGAAATAGATGCCCAATTGTTCTGTATTTCCTGTTGAAGTATATGGTATATCGCTGATTGATGCCCTGTAGTATCTTAGAAAGGGGAACATCCTGAGTCTCAATTAGTAGATGCACATGGTTGCTCATTAATATATACGCATTAAGGAAATATTTGTATCGCTCCTTATAGTCACCAAGGATTGCGAGGTATCTTTTGTAGTCCTCTTTATCTTTAAATATCTTCTGTCTTTGATTGCCACGAGTTATTACATGGTAAAATGCCCCATCAAATTCAATCCTAGGTTTTCTTGCCATACCTTAAAGATATCAGTTTGAAATCAGAATATCAATAGGCAAGTCTGACCCCATACCTGCATACCTGCCTCTGATAGATCCTGCTCCTATCGCCGCCTCGATCAATGACCCAGATACCTCGCTGGCCCACAACCGATGTTACAGTATCTATTGCCTTTAGGATCTGATGATTCTCGCTTACAAAGTCACTGGCTTCCTGAGAGTATAGTTCT
>JACRHA010000077.1 GCA_016234185.1 Nitrospirota bacterium | reverse complement strand
TCCCGCAGTCTTTAGGCGGGAATCCAGAGCTTCTTTGTTTCTTAAAGAGACTGGATTCCCGATTACTACCTCGGGAATGACAATAATTGACTTTTTTCAAGAGGTTCAATGTAAAGGGATTTATGACTCACTACACTAGCACTCGGAACCGCAGGCCGAAATCCGCGCGCCAGAGCCAGAAAAAGAATATAGAAAGTACCAGAAGGGCGGCAGTTCCGCCAAGCAATTGGGAACGTGTCAGGATGATCCCAGCAAAGTTAAATGTTATATCCACACCAGAGCGCAGCACCCGTGTTTCATTTCCCCAGATCCGGTAATTCACCTGCATATGGCCGATATCAACATTGTCTGAAGCCTGCCTAAGAAGTTCTTCTGCTTTATCATTGCATTCTGGATAAAAATATAAAAGGAGAGCTTCGAACTACGCCAATGGCAGGCTTATAGTAAAGGTTGTACCCTTCCCAACCTCGCTCTCAAGGCCGATCTTTCCTCCATTGGCCTCTACAAAGCCTTTTGATAGAGACAGGCCGAGCCCGATCCCTGATCTCTTTGTTGTAAAGAGCGGCTGGAATATCTTATCTATATGTTCCTTAGGTATCCCGCAGCCTGTATCTGCAAAGGAGACATCAAGATGCTTATCATCTGATCCGGTCTCAGCAAGGGAGGTGCGTATAACGAGGGATCCTCCGTCATTCATCATGGCATGAGCAGCATTGGTGATAATATTACAAAAGACCAGCCTTATCTGGATCCTATCTATAAAGACCCTGGGAAGGTCGGTCCCAAGGTCTAATTTTACCTTGATATTATCTGTGGGCCTGGCTGCTTCGAGGGCCTCGGATACGAGGTCTTCTATATCAACCTCTTGTCTTTCAGGGGGTCTTACCCTGGAAAAGTCGAGGAGGTCAGTGATAATCTTGCTCGTAACATTTATCTCGTGGTCCATCATCTCCAGATATTCCATATTCTTTCTATCTCCATCTTTCATCCTGGATTTAAGATAATGTATAGCCCCCTTAATCCCGGCAAGGGGGTTTTTTATCTCATGGGCAACAGACCCGGCCATCTGCCCCATAATGGCAAGCTTTTCCTTTCTCAGTAACTCTTCATGGGCATCTTTAAGCTCCTTTGTCCTCTCCTCTACGATCTTTTCAAGCTCTTCCTCATGTCTTGCTATCCTGTTAAAGAGCTCGGCCCTCTCAATTGTCAATGCAGCATCTGTTGCAAAGGAAAGGAGTATCTCCTCATCCGCTTTTGTAAAAGGCTCTTCATCAGCCTTCTCACAAAAATAGTAGCTGCCCAATATCCTGTCTCCAAAGATAATTGGAATCCCCAGGAACGTCTTCATGACAGGATGGTGGGATGGAAAACCGGCTGAGCGGGGATCTTCTCCGATATTATCTATCCTTATTGGTCTCTTCTCTTTTAACATCAGGCCGATTATCCCCTTTCCAGTGGGTAGTGCACCTATAGCCTCTACCTCCTTGGCCGTAAGGCCCGATATTATAAATTTCTTTAGATTGCCTTCCGAATCCCTGAGCCCTATCGCACCATATCTCGCATTTACCAGTGTCCTGGCGTGGTTTACAAGTTCCTTCAGAAGTTCAGGGAGGGTAACCGTTGAACTTATTACCCTTGCAGCCTCATAGAGGGTATTTAACCGCCTGTTCTGCTCTATCATCTTCTGCCTGATGGAGCCAAGGCTTAAGGCCATCCTGTTGAATTCATCTGTCAGAAGACCTACCTCGTCATAGGAGCGAATAGGGAGCTGAAGGTCAAGCCTTCCGCTGCTGATCTCCCTTACGCCCCTGTTTAACTCCTTTAAGGGTTTTATAATCATCCTGGTTATATAATAGGAAAGGATTAATATGAGGAGGACAGACCCAACAAAAAATCCTACAAAAATACGCTTAAAGCTTTGTGTCCATAAATATAGTTCCTTAATCTCTTCCGCCCCTATCGGCCCTTCCTTAAATATAACATCCGCCGAATATATTCTATAAATACCCATAAGGGTAAGCGGCACAATTCCAACTATTAAAAGGGCCAGAAATATCTTAGTCCCTATATTCCATTTTTTAAACATATGCTGATTTAAAGAACATTATTTAAAATTATAACATAGTCCGGATCTTCCGGACTATGTCGGTACAAGGGCTCGACCTTTCGGGGAGGCTTTGGCCATGCCTTTAAAAGGGAGATGTATCTACTCATATTAGGAGGGCATCTGCATGTCGGCAAGGGGACGAGTTTTGGGCTGGGGAAGTATGAGATTGTTTAGGAGTAATTTCCTGATGTTAAGGATATACAAGGAGTCCAAGGTTTTTAAAGTCCCTGTCAAAGGTGAAACATGGCATACCATCGAGCATGCCTGTAATAACTACATAAGAGATAGCATCGCAAAAAGAAATCTTCTTATCTCTGGAAAGCCTCTTAAAAACCTTCTCAGCCGCATCCCTTATGGAATCATCATATTTAATTATAGAAAGTGCGGGCTTAACTGTGCCAAGAAATTCAACCGCAGCTTTATGGCTCAGCCTATATCTGAGGAGGGTTGCTGTTTCACTTATAATATCCCATGTGGTATAGAGTGTAACAGCATTATCTTTGCAATATTCAAGGAGCACGCCTGCTTTTTCAAAATTTGTGTCATGGGGGCATAGGGATGCAAAGAAGAACGAGGTATCACAAAAGGCTTTATTCTCAGAAAGATTCAAGGGGTATCCTCAGCAGCATAGAGATATTCCTTGATATTTTCAGATACAGGGTATCTCCTCTTTTTAAGAGACGCTTTTTTCCTGAGCCCAATGATCCTGGCTGCTGCCTCCCCTGGTTTGACCATGGGTGGCAGCTTAATCTCAGCCACCACCTCATCATGCACCGTTACCTGATAAACTGTATCAGGGGAGGTCTTGAGAGACTTTATAATAGACGGAAGCCTCTTTCTCGCCTCTGTTATGGAGATTACCGTCTTCACTTGCATCGCCTCCATTTAAAATGTATCATTTGTACATCATTGTACAATATGGCTTATAATCTGTCAACTACAGATGGGAGGAGTAATAAGTTGGAGGATAAGACCTTGATGAATAAACGAATTGGTCACCGGAGGCGGAGTCATAAGTTAGGAGAAGGGCGGGAAAAACTTCTAACTCTTGACTGATGACTTATTTATGCTCCTATAACTGATACCTCTTCAAGGTATCTTATGAATGTCCTGATGCCGCCTGATGCCTGACCCCAGTCAAAATATTCGTTGGGTCCATGGTAGGCATGTTCGGGCAGGCTTAAACCTAGCAGAATAATAGGGACCCCAAGATGTTTCTGCATCTTTGAGACGGCGCCTATAGAGCCTCCCTCGCGTACAAATGCCGCCTCCCTTCCAAAACCGAGATAAACTGCCCTCTTCGCCGCATCAGGATATGGCCCTTCCGGTCTGCAATAGTATGGATCAAGCATCCCCTCCCTGATAATCGAGCAATCGGGATTAATCTTTTTTACAAACCCTGAAAAAAGCCGGAAGATCTTTCTTGTGTCCTGGTCAGGGACAAGCCTCATGCTGATCTTGGCCTCGGCATAAGGGGGGACAACGGTCTTTATGCCGTCTCCGCTGTAGCCGCCTACAATTCCGTGGGGTTCGAATGTAGGGCTAAACCAGATCCGCTTGATGGCCTCCGCCCTGTCTCTGGTGCGCATGGAAATCAGGTTGTGTGCCCTCTTGAATCTCTTCACGTCAAAGCCGGACTCAAGGACAGAGGCAAACTCCTCCTTACTATAAGGCCTTACGTCGTCATAAAAGCCCGGTATTAGCACCATCCCGGTCTTTGCATCATAACAGGAGGAGATGATCTGACAGATCTCGCCCAAGGGGTTTCTTGCCGCCCCGCCCGTGAGGCCTGAATGGGCATCCTGCATCCCTGTCTTCAGTATCACCCTTGCCCCGACAAGCCCCCTGACGGCATATGAGATCGCCGGTCTTCCGCGTGACAGCCAGATGGTATCTGACACAAGGATAGAATCGGCGTCTATCTCCTTCTTCTTTTTCAGGAGAAATTCCTCAAAATGTGGACTCCCTATCTCCTCCTCAAACTCCCAGATAAATTTGATATTAACAGGGATCCTATTTTCCGCGGCGAACCTGGAGGCGAGCAGGATAGAAAGTGCAGGCCCCTTGTCATCTGTTGCCCCCCGTCCGATGTATCTGCCCTCGATCTTTTGTAGTTTGAAGGGCTCCTGCTTCCACCCTGGCTCCAGGGCAGGCTGGACATCTAAATGATTATATACTGCTATGGTAGGGTCATCCTTTCCTGCCATTATCTGACCATATACCACAGGATTGCCCCTGGTGGTAACTTTCTCCGCCTTTGCACCGATAGACACAAGATACTCCACTGCCAGATCAGCCCCTCTCTCTATGTCTT
The DNA here is from genome assembly GCA_016234185.1 of Nitrospirota bacterium. GTDB lineage: Bacteria > Nitrospirota > Nitrospiria > JACRHA01 > JACRHA01 > JACRHA01. The sequence continues at coordinate 9,476 of JACRHA010000077.1, read as the reverse complement.
GCCTCCTGTTGGGGTCATTGCTGATGGTGGGTATCTCTACCATCCGGGCCAGCATCTCCTCAAAGTCCGGCTTAATCGACTTTATATAGCTATCTATTTTTTTGGTTGGTATGGATGTCATATTATGTCCAAGCTAACTCTCTTACGAACAAGTTTAACAGCAATCTTGGGCAGATTCTACATAAAAAGGATATGTGAGGATAAAAAGCCTTGAAGGTTAAAGATCAAGTGGTAAGTGCGGAACAAACATGTTTGACAATATGTAGATAGTAGATTAGGCTCTTATGAAAATTTAAAGAGAGAAGAGGGTAGCATCTTAATTGCACCCTTGGTCGTTCTGAACTTTGCCCAGGGGAAAACCGACAGGCTCAGCAAACTGGTTGAGGCATCGATCGTGTACAGAGGGTTCTTGAGATGTATAAAAGGATAGAACTGGCAATGCTAGGGCCGTTTCGCACGAAAATCGGACAACGGTTGATGATCGCTTTTCTCGCGCTCGCGCTCGCGCCGCTCATGGGAGCCACCTGGTTCGCCGTAGAGCGCGGGCAGGTCGAGATCCGCCGTCAGACCCTCGCCATGCTCCGCACCGCCGCCGACGGCGCCGAAGCCCAGTTGCGCGAGACGGATTTTGTGGCACGCTACGGCGGCGAAGAGTTCATCGTACTCTTGCCGGAAACGTCGAAAGCCAACGCGCTGGAAGTCGCGGAGAAAATTAGAATCGCAGTTGAGACTCAGCTGGACGGCCGGTTGACCGTCAGCCTGGGAGTAGCTGCCTTCCCCGATGACGCGACTGAAGCACATGCGTTAACCCAGAAAGCCGATCAGGCTCTCTACCGCGCCAAGAACACCGGGCGTAACCGGGTGTGTGGCGCCGGAAAAGCTTAAAGCTTTATGCGATTTTATGATTTGTTTGAAATGGCAGGAAAATTCTGATAAAGTCGAGAAAAGTGTATAATCACTGGTTAGGAAATATCAAAAACATAAAATGGAGATGTAACAATGAGTGACAAAACACTTAAAACTAAAATAGAAGAATTGCCCACAGACTTAAAAAAAGAGGTTTTTGACTACATAGAATTTCTGTTACAAAAATATAGTAAAAGAATTAAAAAGGAAAAATTTAGATTTGATTGGGAAGGTGGTTTATCAGAGTTAAAGGATAAATGTACTTCTGTGGAACTTCAACATAAAGCCTTGGAGTGGAGGTAATGTATCTCATAGACACAAATGTTTTTTTTAGAGATACTATTAGCTCAAGAAAAGAGAGAGATTTGTAAAGATTTTTTAGATAAAAATATTGGAAATCTTTATATTTCTGATTTCTCCTTGCACTCTATTGGGGTGATTTTATTTAAAAATGATAAGAAGAAGATTTTTCAAGAATTTACAAATGATGTCATCCCAAAAGTAGAAATAATAACCTTACCAAAAGAGGCGTACAGAGATTTGGCTGATATCAGGAGTAATATAAGTTTAGAGCATAGTAAGAAGTCAGACTTGATTATTGATGTTTGACCTTTTTGTCTTCTCTATCACCTCTTCTGCCTCTAAGTCCTCCTTCTCCCTCAAATATCTTGTCACAACTGCTGAATCTTTCTAATATACCCCTTCCCACAATCCGCTATTCTAATAGGATAACAGACCACAAATCGTTATTTAAGCGCTACCTCAAGAGGATTTTCCCTCAGCTTACTGACATTGAGCACAGAGAATCCCAGGATGTTTCCTTCCTGATCTACCTTTTCCATGACCTGATCATTCTCTGTCTCACGGAAATAACCTTCCTTCTGTTCAAAGATCACTTCAAGGTAATCCCCTTCAGGATCATACCAAAGCTTTACGACTTTCGTGGCCATACTATATCTCCCTTCTTTATGGTATCCGTCAAATATGCTGTTAAAATAAAGGCATCCGCTTCTCTTACCTTAACGACCACACAGAGATACTTGTCTCCGACACGTGTACCGATATAAAACCTGTAGTAGAGGTGGGCCTCAGGATCGCTCATGGACTGAACGACTCTTTCAGGATTGGCCAGTGTTTCCTTTATTGCCTGAATCATCGGCCTCATCTCTGGATGTTCTGATATATGCTTTTCCCTCTCATTAGTTAGCCTAATTACACGGCCTTCATAATCATGAAGAAATTTCACAGAACCTCTTTAATCCCATATGGGCCTTTTCAACTATCGTGAATTTATCTTAATCTTATTCCCAATTAGGAATATATGTCAATCACATTCCATTAAAGGGGGCATTAGATGGGTCTGGCTTGCAACTATCGTGGGTGGCAAGGAGGATATGGGTGTGCGACATAAATGTTGATATGTTTAACAGATTCATTTGAAGGTTTGGAGCGTAAGGATGTAGGGTGGGCTGTGCCCACCAAAAGATAATAGGAAGCAATGTCTAATTATCGAAGGGCAAAAGAAGGTAATACTTATTTCTTTACAGGGAGAAATGGTGGGCACAGCCCACCCTACAATCACTCTATACCCCAGAGGTTTTTATACTAATGCATATTCCTTCGACCTCTTAGGATCAATAAGCAAGTCTGACCCCAATTACAGGATAGTGTCTGGCCATTATTTTTTCATACTCAATGTAACCATAGTTTAACCGAATTGAATCTCAGGGGACTGTCCCCAAGGTACGAAAAAGGATCTTTGGTTTTTGAGCCAGAGGTGGTATAAACGAAATATTTCGGCTATAATTCCAAGATAGGACAAAAAAGTGAAATATTTCGTTTATGAGCAAGGTATCGGAAATATCGCCGCCAAATTTATGTTAGAATAAGAATAGATAATGCTAAAATATAAGATCTATATAGACACTTCCGTAATAGGTGGGTGTTTCGATGATGAATTCGGAGAATATTCCAATTTATTATTTAATGACTTTGTATTGGGCAAGAAGGTCGCTGTGGTTTCAAATATAACTTTGAAAGAGTTAAAGCAGGCCCCTGAAAATGTCAGGATTAAATTAGAGGAAATTCCTAAAGACAACATAGAATATGTAACCTTAACCGAGGAAGCCGAAGAATTAGCTCAAAAATATATTGAAAACGGGGTTGTTTCTTCAAACTATCTATTGGATGCAGAGCATATTGCAATTGCTACTATAGAAAGAATTGATATAGTTGCAAGTTGGAATTTTAAACATATCGTAAACATAAACAGGATTCGCGGGTTTAATTCTGTGAATCTTAGAGAAGGGTATCAGATTTTAGAAATCAGGACTCCCAGGGAGGTTATAGATGAAAACCAAGAAATTTGATTCGGTGAAGATGATGAGAGAAATAAGAGAAAATCTATCAAAAGATTTCTCTAAGCTCTCCGTTAAGGAAAAAATAACTTTACTTGAAAAAGAATTTCCACAAATTAAAAAAGGTGGGCGGCAAAAACATCCGATAACAACGGATTAGCATAATGGAAACAGGCAGGTCGTGTTTAGCGCAAAAATCCAGATGATACCGAATCCACTTCCTATAGCACACATGTTGAGACGGGGGGCCGTCCGCTTTGCCAGTATCGCATTATATTGCGCCAAAATGTTTGCCAATATATCAATCATGGGATGTTATCAATAAATAGGATAAGTACGAAAAATGGAATATTATCAAACCGCATAACTATCATAAAATTAGATAGTTACATGAATGCGATTTTATGATTTGTTTGATATGGCAGATAAAGTCTGATAAAGTCGAGAAAAGTGTATAATCAGTGGTTGCCAGGCACAATATGAAATTCAATAACGAAGAAGAATTCCGTCAATAAAAACGGATCGCGCTGTTTCACCCTGACTGAAATGCCACAACGAATCTCTGATTGGGCAAAGGAACAATAATGCTCCAGCGATCTACTAACAGCCGTTACTCAGTTTTGCCATTAGGGCGGGTCGGACAGGATAAATGATTCTCGATAACGCACAAGAAAAAATATATCGTTATAACCAACTATGTGTGCATTATAATCTTGTTGCGGATGCTGTCTACAAAGCAAGGAGTAAGTACAATGACCTTTTTGATACCCATTATCTTCCTTTTCTAGTCGCTGCCCTTATCGCCTTTGATTTAGGTCGTATGATGGGAAAAGGCGATGAAAGGAGGTATGATCCGGAGATGAACGGCTTTGCTCAGCAACTCAGAGAGAAGCTGAAGGGCATAAGGCCAAGTTTCCAGCACTTGACCACCGTAAGGTTGTGCGACGTAAATCTTCTTGAAGAGCAAGACAATATAATAACTGCCTATCGTTATTTGGCTGCTGGCGGGAACGATAGCTTAAACCAAACAGGAGACGGGTTTCACGTTGGCGCTACTAAATTACTGCATTTCATTAATCCAGAACTATTTCTAATAGTTGATAGTAATGCCGCGCGAGCCTTTAGAATGACACATAATATTAATTATCAAAACACGACACAACCAGGATATTCAGCAGAAAAATACATTAAATGTTTAGAACTCGCAAAGGCAGACATTAACAAATTTGGGATAACTGCCTTTTGCTCATTGGAGGATGACACGCCAATGGCTAGGATATACGACAAGTTGTCATTTGCGACAGGATCAAACTGGCCCTAACAAGTCGCTCAAGAGGGACGTGGCAAAAACCGCTGTGCCCCTTAGCTTTGCGTTAGCCGCAAGCAAACAAAAAGGAGACTTAACACAGACCAGGATGCCAGGGTCCGACTTAATTATTGATGATAAATGAAATATTTATCTAAAAGTTACTTGTCAGGCAGATTCATGGAAAATATCTTATTCGGATAATCAACCGTCAAAACAAAGTTGCTTAAAAAACTTTTTACTCCCAACAATGGGATATTAAGATTTGGCATAAAATCTATCAGCACATCTTGTGTTGTAAAACCTTCAACTTCGATACGGGTGATGTGGCTGTAGGCTATGGTTATTCCATTACCGGTGCTTATCTTTCTTTGCTGGCCTGCTTGTAGGTTATGTCCGAGGAGTGGAACGAAAGATGCCGGGAATGCGCATTCATCAGCCCCTGTATCTATTAGGGCAAAAACCCTTACCTTCTTCTTGGCATCAGGATTTATAATTGTTATAGGGAGATATGGCCTTGCTATATCTCCCGGTCTTGTGATGGAAAATGGATAGTTGCGTATTGGCATACGTAAATATGAACTAATTCCTTCTCAGGGATATATAATAAAACAGGCTCATTGTATCCTTTTGATATGGCATCCTTCAATGCAGTCTCAGGATCATCACCTACACCGACAATAGTATGGTCATCAAAGCTTTTCATCGCAACATAGCGGCCATTATACTCATCTGTCTTTACCAACACCCTTTCCATTACCTGACTCCTTCCGTTTAAAAGAAATATACCCCATAAAACCGCTTCTTGCAAGCTTTCCTCACATCCGCCCTCCTTCCGGGTTGATATCCAACGGACGATATTGTCATATCTTGTGGCAGGATTATTCATTTATGATAAAATATTCATATGAAATCTCTCTACCTGGGCACTAATATATCCATAGAAGACCTTAAGGACGTGGTATTTAAAAACAGAGAGGTACAGCTTTCACCTGAGGCCTATTCCAGGATGGCGGCATCAAATATGCTGGTCGCTGAGATGGCGAAGGGAGAGAGGCTTGTCTATGGTGTAAATACAGGCCTTGGTAAGCTGGCGGACAAGAGGATATCCTATGATGACATAAAAAGACTTCAGATAAACCTTATAAGGAGCCATGCTGCCGGCATAGGGGAACCGCTTGGCGGACCAGAGACAAGGGCAATCCTCCTCTTAAGGGCGAATGTGCTTGCAAAGGGATATTCGGGGGTGAGGCCTGCTGTTGTTGAGACGTTAATTGAGATGCTCAATCGATCTGTCCATCCTATCATACCATGCAGGGGTTCAGTTGGGGCGAGCGGAGATCTTGCGCCATTGGCTCATTTGGCGCTTGTCTTAATAGGCGAGGGTGAGGCGATTTTTAATGGATTGAAAATGCCTGGAATAGAGGCTATGTCTAAGGCTGGTATCTCTGTACTTGAGCTTGAGGCTAAAGAGGGCCTCTCCCTTGTAAATGGTACGCAGGTGATGCTTGCACTTGGACTCCTCTCCATGATAAGCGCAGAAAGACTCCTTGATGCAGCGGATGTGGCAGGCGCCCTTACCCTGGAGGCATTAAAAGGGACACCGGTCGCATTTGACAAGAGGGTACAGGAGTTGAGGCCATATTCGGGGCAGATCCTTGTTGCTGAGAGGATAAGGGGGATGCTTGAAGGGAGCGAGATAAGGAGATCCCATTTAGAATGTGACCGCGTACAGGACCCATACAGTCTTAGGTGTATACCGCAGGTACATGGAGCTATAAGGGATTCTGTAGGGTTCGGAAGGAAGACCCTTGAGACGGAGATAAATAGCGTTACTGACAACCCGATCGTTTTCCCAGATGACGGAGATATAATCTCCGCTGGAAATTTTCATGGACAGCCTATTGCCATAGCGCTCGATCTTATGGCCATTGTGATGGCGGAATTGGGGAGCATCTCTGAAAGAAGAATAGAGCGGCTTGTAAGTCCTGAATATGGCGACCTGCCGCCATTTCTAACGAAAAACCCTGGCCTTAATTCCGGATTTATGGTGGCCCAGGTGTCAGCAGCAGCCCTGGCATCTGAGAATAAGGTTCTTTCGCATCCCGCATCGGTCGACTCGATCCCTACATCGGGGAACAAGGAGGACCATGTGAGTATGGGGATGGGGGCCGCGCTGAAGCTTAAGGATATTATCAGAAATGTGGAGTGGATCCTGGCTATAGAGCTCCTTGCAGCATCTCAGGGGATAGACCTCCTGAGTCCATTGAGGCCCGGTATAGGGACAAGAAGGGCCTATGAACTGATAAGGGGGGAGGTCCCGATGTTGGAGGAGGACAGGGTCATCTCGAAAGACATAGAGAAGATAAGCGGATTGATATCAAAGGGGGTCTTTAGCTCGATCCTGGATTAGGAGAAGAAATGGTTGCTGAGCATGGCCGAAGCATGGAATATAGACGAATTAAGGCGCCAAGGGGCAATGATATCTCCTGCAAGGGTTGGGTTCAGGAGGCGGCCTTGAGGATGCTGATGAACAACCTTGATGAAGAGGTAGCTGAGAATCCTAGTGAATTAATCGTATATGGTGGATCAGGAAAGGCGGCAAGGAACTGGGATGCCTATCATGCGATAGTAAGATCGCTGACCTCCCTTGAGAATGACGAGACGCTCCTGGTGCAATCCGGCAAGCCTGTCGGGATCTTTAAGACCCATGAGTGGGCGCCCCGTGTTTTAATAGCTAATGCCAACCTGGTAGGCAACTGGGCAAACTGGGATGAGTTCAGGAGGCTTGAGGCGATGGGCCTCATCATGTATGGACAGATGACAGCAGGGAGCTGGATCTATATCGGGACCCAGGGGATCCTCCAGGGGACATACGAGACATTCTCTGCCGCTGCACAGAGACATTTTAATGGGTCGTTAAAGGGGAGGCTGGTGCTCTCTGCCGGACTAGGCGGGATGGGTGGGGCACAGCCATTATCAGTGACCATGAATGATGGTGTATTTATCGGGGTTGAGGTTGATGAGAAGAGGATCAGTAGGCGTATTGAGACTGGCTACCTGGACAGGTGGACATCATCATTCGATGAGGCTTACACCCTTGCCCAGGATGCTATAAAGACCGGGATGCCGCTCTCCATAGGGCTACTTGGAAATGCGGCAGATATCTTCCCTGAGCTTGTAAGGAGGGGTATCGTCCCGGCCCTTGTCACTGATCAGACATCCGCCCATGATCCCTTAAATGGTTATATACCAAGGGGATTGTCTATTGAGCAGGCTGCCGATCTTAGAAGGAGCGCGCCTGACGACTACATAAAGAGGTCGATAGAGTCGATTGCACTGCACGTAAGGGCGATGCTTGATCTCAAAAGGATGGGCGCTGTTGTCTTTGAATATGGGAATAATATCAGGGCCATGGCAAAGAGGGGGGGCGTTGATGATGCCTATGATTTCCCAGGCTTTGTCCTTGCCTATATCAGGCCCCTTTTCTGTGAAGGCAAGGGGCCATTTCGGTGGGTGGCGCTGTCAGGAGATCCAAAAGATATATATACCACAGATAGTCTTATCAAGGAGATCTTTTCTGAGAAGGCAGATCTTGTAAGATGGATAGACCTTGCAAGCAAGAAGGTCAGGTTTCAGGGGCTTCCTGCCAGGATCTGCTGGCTCGGCTATGGTGAGAGGGCACAATTTGGCCTCAGGATAAATGAGCTTGTAGCAACGGGAAAGATCCAGGCCCCGGTTGTCATCGGCAGAGATCACCTGGACAGCGGATCAGTTGCATCGCCATACCGGGAGACAGAGGGGATGCAGGATGGGTCTGATGCCATAGCCGACTGGCCTATCTTAAATGCCCTCCTTAATACTGCTTCCGGTGCGGGATGGGTATCCTTCCACCATGGCGGCGGGGTGGGGATAGGCTATTCACTCCATGCAGGGCAGGTAGTGGTTGCAGACGGGACGCCTGAGATGGGCAAGAGGATTGAAAGGGTTCTCACAAACGACCCTGGCATCGGAATAGCTAGACATGCCGATGCGGGCTATCAGGAAGCTATAGATAAGGCAAAGGCAGAAGGGATCAAGATACCTATGTCTTCCCCTTAAATACAATCCGGTATTTTCTCTTTGCTAACAATACCCTATTCATATCCTGTATTACCTCCATGGGCGTTCTGATTTCAATTAACTGATACCCTTGTTTCAAATTCATAGAATTAAATCCACGAATTTTTTCCCCTCACCCATCGAGAGGGCTTCTGACACCCAGAATATTCTTTGTCGCGACATGGGTATAAATCATTGTGGTCTGGAGATTGGAATGCCCTAAAAGTTCCTGAATCGTTCTGATGTCATAGCCCTTTTCCAGCAGATGCGTTGCAAAACTGTGCCGCAGGGTATGCACAGAAGCCTGTTTTGCAATACCCGCTTTTCCAGCGGCGGTCTTGAATGCCTTTTGAAGCGATGCAGGATGCATATGATGCCTCCTGACCGTATGAGAACGGGGATCAACCGAAAGCGATTTTGAAGGAAAAAGCCAGAACCATGCCCATTCCTTTCCTGCATTTGGGTATTTCCTTTCAAGGGCATTTGGCAAATATACCCCGTTCAAATCTTTTGCCCTATCCTCATCATACATTGCCCTTACCTCTGAAAGATGATGGATAAGGTTATCTTTTAACGATTCAGGAAGCATAGTTCTTCGGTCCTTGTCTCCTTTCCCTGACCTAACAATCACTATATTTTGTTCAAGGTCAATATCTTTGATTCTCAAACTCAGGCATTCCTGCAACCGAAGTCCGCACCCATAAATAAGCATTGCCATGAGCTGTTGTGTTCCAGCCATATATTCGAATATAGAGGTTATCTCCTTTATGCTCAATACAACAGGAAGCCTTCTCCTCTGCCGCGCC
>JACRHA010000076.1 GCA_016234185.1 Nitrospirota bacterium | reverse complement strand
TCTGTGCAATCAAGCCCGCAGTCAATACCAGCAGGTGATGATGTTACTGTGCCTGTCCCTGTGCCAGCCTTGGCTATGTTGAGGGTGAACTGACCAGGAGACTGGAGATTAAATGTTGCTGTACAGGTCTTGTTTGCGCTCATGGTAACGGCGCTATCTGCGCAATCGGCATCCCCGCTCCAGCCAGAAAAGGTAGAGCCTGTGGCAGGTGTGGCTGTAAGTGTTACAGAAGTACCGCTTGCGTAGGCCTCTGTGCAGTCAGTCCCGCAGTTGATCCCGGTAGGTGATGATGTGACAGTGCCAGTCCCTGTACCTGCCTTTGTTGTTGTAAGGGTGAAGGTTGTATCGGTTGTCGTTGTTGGCGTGGATGCCGGGTCTTTTGGATTAGATCCGGCATTTATCTCTACCAGATTCGTATAGCCATCAGCATCTTCATCAAAGCTTGTATTTAGCTGAGAGCTTGAGACGCTTATAGTTGTATTTGATCCGGCAGTTACATTCCCCGATGTGGTTGCCTGGGCGATGGTAAGACCGGATGGATCATAATAGGTGATGGTAAAGGTATGATTACCTTCCGGGACACTGGTGATGGTCGCAGTAACAGAACCATCTCCATTTACTGTCATGGGATAGCTCCCATCAGAATTAGTCCCGCTCATGCCGGATATTTTAAGGGTCGCCCACATCCCTGAGACAGGGGCCTCAAGGGCCTTGAAGGTGACCTGGATATCGTCAGGAGATATTGCAGAGGAGGACTCCTTCTGGCTGCAGGCAGAGAGGAAGGCTATAATTAAGATGCAGGATGCAAGATGTAGGATGTAAGAACAGGATGCACGATGCAGGATGTATGATGCACGATGCAGGATGTATGATGCACGATTCATGATGTACGATGACCCTTTATAACAGCTTCTCTAAAGTTAAATAGTTTTGCACATAATTCTTCATATCTATGCAAAAGATCCTCAAATACCTCTTTTTTAAGGGATCCAGTCTCATGAAGCATTTCTAAATGAGCCTTAGTTTCATCACCCGATGCGATAGCATAGGTCAAGAACTGAATAAATTCATTCTTATATCTTCTTCGTCCAAATCCTTCGGCAATATTCGAGACTATAGATTTTGAAGAACGTCTTATTTGGCTACCTTCTTCATACATCTCAAATCTTGGGAGTTCTTCCAATGTCAGTCTGTGAATCATCACCCCCAACTCCTTTGCTAGTACAAATATCTCAAGGTCTCTATATGATTTCTTTATCCTGCATCCTCTATCTTGCATCGTGGATCCTGCATCCTGCATCTTTTATCCTCTATCCTGCATCCTGCATCACGGTCCTGCCCCGGTTACGGTTACTGTACCTGTGCCGCTGCTTCCGCCATTGTTATTATTTCCGCCCCCGCCGCCGCCTGCCGCTGCGGCAGCAGCGCCCCCTGCAACTATGACCACAATAGTCCAAAACCACCACTTTGTAAGCACTCCTCCGCTGTCTTCTATCTCTTTTCCCTGATCGATCTGAGGGGGATAGACTGTAGGCCCATCTTCTGCCTGGGCTATACCAGTTTGACAGAGAAGCAGCAGGATTAAGACCATGATAATGACAAGCCTCATTTTTTCCTCCCCTCCTCTTTTTCTCTTTCGCCTTCTAAGGTCGGCATAAATACAAACTCACCCCGCTCCCCTGATAGGGACCAGAACTCTGGCCTCTGCTGCTGTTCCGACTCCTGAGAGACCCTGGGATCCAGATAGGCATAGAGTTCCGATGCCAGGATGATCCCATCCCCATTTAGATCTGCTAATCTCTTATCCAGCCCCTGTAAAAGATAGTAGGTAAATACAGAATGCCCCCATCTGGGACCTTCTACTACCTGCTGGTCTGCCCCGCCTGCTGTGATGAGCTGGCGACCTGGCTCCTTCATGACCCGGGTGATATACTCCTCAGTAGAATCTTTTAGGCCCCGGACTTGCGTCCCTGCAACCCCCCCATAACATGCATCCACCAGGAAGAGGACATGTTTTGCCGGCAGGATCCTTGCCAGTTCCTTGATATCGCCCATGCTTAAGGCCGTCCCATGGAGGTCATTTAGATCTCCATCCCAGGGGATCAGATAGCCCATCTTGCCCCCCATGGGTAGGTCCCGATCCTGGCCATGTCCTGCAAAGAAGATCAAGGCCCGATCCTCAGGGCCCATCTCCTTAGGGAGATCGGTGGCAAGGAGCGAGCGGATTCTGCGTGCTGTGGCCTGCTCATCTAATAGGGTCCTAACTGTAAAGCCCTGTTTTTCTAAGAGCCCCCCTATGGCTTTAGCATCCGTCGATGCAAAGCGGAGCTCCGGCACCTTCTGATAACGATCAATCCCGATTACTACTGCCCAGGATCTACGATATTTAATTGGAGAAACTGATGCCGGTAATAGAGACCGCCTGATAACAAGGTTAAGATGGGCGACATTCCTGGCCGCATCCATGGCCTGGACCTCAAAGACGTTATCCCCCTTCTTGAGAGGGACATTAAGGAAGAAGTTTCCTCTGACATCAAGATCTGCCTGCTCTCCATTGATCTTGACCCAGGAAATAGCGCTATCATCCCTTACAATCCCACGGATTATAGTAGTTTCCTCTTTTAGGACTATTGTTGGGACTACCTTGAGATCCCGGGTACCCAGGGAGACCTGGGGGCTTAGGATTTCAATGAAGGGAGGGGTGGTATCCGGTCTTGCCAGGATCTCCAGGATCTGAAACCCCCTTTCTGCCACGGGCCGGCCATCAAGGACCAATTGCACCCTCCATCTGCCGGGCAGCCCTGCTGCCCTTTCCCCTTCTATCTTGATCTTATGTGAGACCTTAATATTTGGATAGCGGAACCCTTTTTTGCCCAGAAGCGATGGCAATGTCTCCACATAGACATTTCCGTTAGGGTCCACCCAGCGCCACCTTAATTCATGCTCGCCGGTTAGATCTTTTAACTCTATTAAGACATAGGCAAAGGGGTCATCCTGGGTAAAGGTCTCCCTCGTGGAGCCTTGCGGGATTATCGGGCCTGATGGGGCTTGATTTATCGTGCCGGCAAGCTCAGGTTTGGAGATAATAAGCGTGTATCCGGCACAGCCAACCAGGAGATATATCAAAAACCAGGTCGTATTATATAATATTGACGTAGGGGCGATTCGGTGAATCGCCCTTTTGTTATCATTGTTTTCATTTTCTTGGGCGACCCATCGGGTCGCCCCTACATCTTTATTATTCGGATCTATCGTCCTTTGTCGCATGTCTTACCTCTGTAAGCCTACGGCTCATGCAAGTCTCATTATTATATGCCCGGTAGCCTGCCGATTCATCGGTTGTTTTAACTTCTCAAGAGGGCGAACACACAGGTTCGCCCCTACAATGCCCATAAATGGGCAACTACGCTAACTCTTGGATTTTGCAATCTGCACTTTGAAATTTGCACTTTGCATCACCTTTTTTGCTCTTCCTTCTCCAGCTTCTCTTGCAACCTCTCTGCATTCTCCCTGATAAAGTCGCGAACCTCCTTATTTAGCTCTTTAACATGTTCAAGGTTCTGCTTGAATGTCTCGATATCAAGCCTTGCAAGAGAAAATAGATCACCATTTTCCGGGTGTTCCCAGTGGTCGACAATTTCAATGCCGGATATGGTGGCAGACGTTATTGTCTTTACGGCTGATTCTATATGCTGCTCATCTGATCTCACATCGGTGTCCCCGGCTGTTGTTGAGGCCGCATAGTCACGCATCAAGGAAGAGGTATACACCTCTAATATCTTGGCAAGCTCGTTTCTGGCCCGGTTATCAGCGGCCTGACGTAGTAACGATAGATCTTTAATCCCCGATCCTATCCCTACCCCATAGAGAACCCTCTTCTTATCACCACCGAATGCCCCGCTCCCTTTTAGGGCCCATTGGGGCGGGTTATAGTCTGAAAGTCTCTTTACCTTAACCTCTGCACAGCCAACAAGAAACCAAATAACAGACGCAAAAAACATTACTACAAGATATACTATTTTGCGATGATCTTTCATATCATATCTCTCCTTACTTTGCAAGTTAATTTTTGATGCAGTCATAAGAAGTCTGAAATGCTGTTTTATGTCATTCCCGTGTAAATGGGAATCCAGTCTTTTCAAGTAGTTATGCAATAGCTGGATTCCTGCTTCCGCAGGAATGACGACTTTTTACGAGACCATCAATTTTTGCTTTTTGCATTTATTAAAGGTTGCAAACCTCTTGCCAGGGATATGCTTATTCTTAACTGATTGATTTATAATAAATTTAATTGATCGGAGATCATTTAGGCAGGGTTGATGATCTGTTCCATGCATGGATTTCCATGCATGGAGAGAGATCCATGCATCCAGGATAGCAAGAAACCGAATCCCCCTTGGGGGGATAAAGTTCAAATGTCAAAGTTCAAAGCCTAAAAATTTGGATTTTGGATTTTGTCATTTGTCATACGGTAATATAGCGGGCCAAGAGGAATTATTCCATGAGCCCGCTAAAATCCGTTATATATTTGAAATCCCCGGTTGATTGGCTAGGAGCTTTAATGCCTGCCTGGGCCTTGAGAAGGATGTATCTTAAGCCATAATCTCTGGCCGTCGTTAATACATCTTTATTGTCATCTATGAACAGGGTTCTTTCCTTTTCAAAACCGATCCGATGCCTTAGCCTCTCCCAAAACAGTACATTCTCCTTTGGCATGCCGATATCAAAGGCTGATATGATCCTGTCCAGATGTTTATCTATGTTGGTCTTCCTGAGTTTTATTTCAATAGTCTTCCAGTGGGCATTCGTTACAAGCGAAACAGATTTCTTCAACCCCCTCAGAAACTGGAGAAAATCTATGGCAGTCGGATCCAGACCTATAAGGTAGGAGGCATCTTCCTTCAGTCTGGGTATATCAATACCCAGTTCCCTTGACCAGAAGTCAAGGTCTGTCCATGCAAGTTCGCCAAGATATTGCCTGTAGTGTGAAAGGAGTTCCTCCCTTGCCTTTTCAAAGGGCAGGTCATGCTTTTTTGCATACTCTAATGGTACCATCTCCTCCCAGAAATAGTCATCAAACCCCTTGTCAAGAAGGGTGCCATCCATATCAATGAGTATATGATCGATTTCTCTCCAGTCTATTATGCTATTATCAATGGACATCTTTACCGCACCTGTAAGTCTTTAAGCTTCCCATCCTCTCCTTCTCTTTCATCTCCTCCAGGCTCCTCTTGGAAAGGACAGACCTTGTCTCTTCGCTGACAATATCTCTGTCTGGCGCCGCCAATTCATCCTTTCCCTTGATCAGGAGCCAGTTTTTCTCCTGCCCCTTTAACCGGAGGAGTACAAACCTCCCCTTTAATCTATGCCCGTGAAGGATAAACTCTATCTTGCCTGCCATGAAGGAGACCATAGGATCATCCCCGCCTTTTGAGGCCGGCATATATTCATAGTCACCCATATCCCAGACCAGTACCGGGCCTGCCCCGTAACTCCCCTCTTCAATTACCCCCTCGAAATCGGCATAAGCAATTTCATGATCATCCACCAGCACGGCAAGCCTCTTGACAGAAGGGTCTAAAGACGGCCCTTTCGGGATGGCCCATGATTTCAAGACTCCCCCCATCTCAAGCCTGAAGTCGTAATGAAGATGGGATGCCGAGTGTTTCTGGATGGTAAAGATGCGCCTTTTTTTCTCTTTCATGTTAAAAGCTTACACAGTATGATCTGCCAAGTCAAACAAGCCACCTCGGTCTTTCCGGTTCTTCCGGTCTTCGATATAACAATATAGATGCTTAGGCTATAATTTAAACTGTCTTTATCCCATACTTTGATAAAAAGGAAGGTATCATTTTGGTAGCAACAGCATTTAATTAGCATTTAATTAGAACGACTGAACTGTGCGGCAGTCAATAGCCCGTCCGCACAAGTGGTTTGTTAGAACCAGATATTTTTAGGATGCCTTTTCGAGGCGTTCTGCTACCCAGACTTTGATGATGGATTGTCGCGGCACACCCAAACGCCTTGCCTCTTTATCCAATAAGTGAATCATCCACAAAGGGAAATCTACATTTACTCTTTTTTGCTCTTGCTCAGGTCTTCTCGCTTTTGATATATCAAGGTATTTGGAAATATCTTCACCTTCATCAAATTTTTTGTCAAACTCACGAGCTTTCATATATATCAACCTCCTCTTTTCTGGATCGTCGTACTGAAATAATTCTTATCTTTTTAGTCCGATATGTAATTACTCCTGACCACTGTTTTCCTGAGATCTTTCCGATTACCAAAAACCTTGGTTCGTCACTTGTCATTACCGGGATCTCAATAAAGTCTGGATCATCCCATAGTTCCTGGACCTCGTAAAAATCAATACCGTGTTTTTGTTTGTTGCTTTCACTTTTCTTGGGGTCAAACTCAAACTCCATAGTATAATTATTATACCTTAAATATACCTGTAGTCAAACAAATATTTTCTTTTTTGATTCTAATGCTGAGGAATCATAGGGACATCCATGATAAGTTATCAGGGCTGTTAAAAGGACAGAGAAGAAAGATAAAAAGTGATATTGCAAGACCCTATTTGCTTTTTTCAGCGAACGACCCAACTCAGCGGCGCCGTCTTTATGGCGTTCGATGTAGTGACTTGTCGGGACTTTGATTCTGGTTTTGGTTCTAATGCCTTTAATGTTTTTTGTTTTATGCCTTTTATTGAGTCCGCTGGATTGATTCGTTAGAT
>JACRHA010000075.1 GCA_016234185.1 Nitrospirota bacterium | reverse complement strand
GAGATGGAGAGTTGATCCTTCGCCCATTAAACAGGGAATATTTCCAAAAGATGAGCGGCATTCTTAAGGGAAGTGGTCTCGTCAAGGCATTGGAGGAATCCAGAGCAGAGGAACTTAAGCATGAGGAGGAGAAAATTGGCCGTGCCAAAGGTTCTCGATAGCTGGGCGCTTTTATGTTACCTTGAGAAAGAGCCGGGGTTTGAAAAGCTGATCGATCTGTTTGAGAAAGCGACAGTGTCATCAAAACCTCTTTTGATGTCTATTATCAATTGGGGAGAGGTTTACTACATCGTTGCGAGACGGTTAGGAGACGCTAAGGCTCAGGAGATCGAGCAGCTCATACAGTCATTACCAATTACACTGGTTGATGCTGATAAGTATCTCACGCGTGAAGCTGCACGTCTTAAGGCCACTAAAAGGATGGCCTATGCCGACTGCTTCGCTGCCGCACTTGCACAACATAAGAAGGCAGAGCTGTACACAGGTGACCCTGAGTTCAGGGCGGTGGAAAAAGATATTAAAATTGTCTGGCTCTGACAGGTGTATAATTTTGAGGTATAAATAAGAAGGATTTAATGGAAGCGAAGCCAGAAATAATTTGGTTTAAATCATTATTTTTAACACATAATCGCGTCCATTTTTAAAAATTGTATGCCAAGCTCATTGAGGAAGGTAAGGAGCATTACGGCATTATAATAGCAACACGTAGAAATGTGTATGAATTAGCGCGAAGGGTTTCAAGATTTCTCGAACTGCATACTGCCGAGAGTATCAAGAATCAACTGTGGTATATCTGAAATATATCTAAATCTTTCCTATATCCTTCGGTGTGTTGATGCTCTTTACGGCGCAGTTCGGCAATAAATGTTTCATCAGCCCGGATGGCTTATCTATATTCTTTGCTGTCGTTCTATTGTCTCCATGAAATTTTGTGATATAGTATTGTGGTATGACTGGGAACTTCGCGGGTATTTATTATCAGGTTCCGTCAGTCTTCCCGGCCAATGCATCTTTCTTTCATCATTTGCCGATATTAATATGACAATACTGAAAAAGCAACTTTTCCCTCATGGATGAAACCATATTTATAGCGGAAGCAAAGAAGGGGGACAAAACCGCCTTTGAAAAACTTGTTTTTAAATATCAACAAAAGGTATATAACTATGCCCTTCGAATGACCGGTGACCCGACGCTATCGGAAGATATCTGTCAGGAGGCCCTGATTAAGGCATATCGTTCCATCACATCCTTTCGTGGCGATTCGAGTTTTTCCACATGGCTTTACCGGATCGTCTACAACACCTGCCATGACTACTGGAGAAAAGAAGGTGGGGCCTCTGGGATGAAAATATATTCTTCAGAGGATGATGTAGACGAGGTAAAGAGTGATCTTTCTGACACGGCCCTCCGTCTATTTTATGACCGTTTAAGGCAGGAAGAGATACAGGACTGGATTTCAAAACTCATCACACAACTCTCCCCGGAATTTAGAGCCATTTTGATCTTGAGAGATATTCAGGGTTTCTCATATCAGGAGATTGCAGAAATAGTAGATGCCTCTATCGGGACGGTGAAATCCAGGCTTAATAGGGCAAGAAATCAACTTCGGGCCATCCTTTCCGGGAACTTTTAGATAAAAATTTCCGTCTAATATATCAGGAAGAGGAAAAATGGATCTACATTGCCAAGAGATTCAGGAACAGTTTGTCGACTATATCGACCGTTCTCTCTCGTTTACGGAAAGGGAGGGGGTGCAGGGGCATCTTCTCTCCTGTAATCGTTGCTCAAGGGCCTTGGATATAATGCGGCAGCTTATCAATCTGTGTGGTCAGGTTGGAGAGGAACCCATTCCTGCCGGATTCTCGACAAGGCTCAGGGACCGCCTGCAGGAGATAACCCCGGTGACAATTCCAACAGATACCATAAAAGGTTCCACAGGACAGCGAAGACGCCAGCGAATACACCAGAGAATACGATGGACAAACAGGATTTTACCGGTCTTGCAGCCGGCAAGAACCTGGGCCATGGCAGGAATTTTATTTCTTCTCTTTCTGATACCCATTTATTACTTTGCAATAAAGACAGAACAGTCCAAAGGGCCGACGGCCGTTGCTACCTACAGGGCAGATATGGCCCCGGTTCATGTCGGGCTCAATGAGGATACCCTTGTACGGATCTGGTTTGACGCCAGAAAGCCGGTTGAACAGGTAAGTTTTTTTCTGGAACTTCCCGAGGGAATCGCTATGGTACAGGATGGCCAGGTGGTTTCTGAACGTAGGTTGCAATGGGAGGGGGACCTTCAGAGTGGACGGAATCTAATTCCCTTAACGGTCCGGGGAGTGCAACGAGGTGAGTGGAGGGTTACTGTCCTGCTTGAAAAAGGTTTGGCTCGAAAGGAGAAGTCTGTTGATATTAAGGTGAACGGTATTTAACTCTAAAAACCAGAAAGGAGGATTTTTCAATGAAAAGACTCATTATAATCTCAGGTGCAATCATGATGGCACTGTCATGGGGTGCTGGAAATACCTTTGCAGGGCCACCCTTTCCGCTGCACCTCCCTGCAACTGCAAAAGATGTGGATTTGCCCGTGGATATCTCAATAGATATCGTCAAGAGCGGTGAGGAAGTCCCGAAGAGCACTACGGTTACGATTGATATGAAAAATCTGAAAAGCGAAGAGAAAAGCGGAGGGAAAAGCAAAAGCGGCGAAGGGTTCCGTCTCACTCTCCCCCAAAGAGGAGAGAATCAGGATCATAGAGGCCCGGATGAGCATTCAGTGGTCACAAGCACACCGGCACAAACAGATGTTCCTGATGAGCATGGCTCAAATCCGGTAATCTTTGATGACGATTTCTTTCATCCAGATCACTCAAACACCCCGGAGGCTGATGTCCCAGATCTGGATGTCCCTGAAAATGAGGCCCCGCATATGGATACCTCCGTGGCTGATGTCCCGAAGCCGGGTGACATACCTGGGCAGACGGCACCGGATATCGAAACACCTGAGGAAACTTCCCCTCACATGGATACTCCAGCGGCTACAGTTCCGAATCTGGAAGTGCCGGGGAACGGGATGTCCAATCCCCATATATCCAGACACTAAGACATACGGGGATCGTGTAAATTTAGGGGAGCAAGATAAATCGCTCCCCTTTTTGTGATACTGAAGAGCCCCGAGCACTGGACGTGGGGGTACCCATTGCGGCCGAAATGCCAATGCAATTGGTCGTGAACGGGTAATAGTAGTAAGACCTTGCGATTACACATTGTACGGATAATCTGGCTTGGTATCTTTAGCATCTTTCTGACCCTTCCCTCCACTTCTTTCCCGGCACAGGGCCCGGCACAGGGCCCGGCACAGGGAAAGAAGGATACGGTTGGTACTGTCTCTAAGTTGATCGAGGAGGGACAATTCAAAAAGGCCATCGAGCAGCTTATTGTTGCTATCAGGAATGATCCCGAAAATCCAGACCTCTATCTCTGGATAGGCATCGCCTATTATAAGACAGGCGGGGATCAAGAGGCGGAAGAGTCATTCCATGCAGCTTTAAAGCTAAACCCTGCCGATGCGCGCATCCATTACAACCTTGGGGCCCTCTATTTCCGGGAGAAGAAATGGGACCAGGCAATAGCTTCCTTTCTCCATGCGGCCAATCTTGCTCAGGACTGGAAGGCCCACAGTTATCTGAACATTGGGCTCATCTACTATAAAGAGGGGAGGGACGGAGAGGCGATTGACTGGTTTCAAAAAACCCTTCAGGAGAACCCGGCTTCCCCAACAGAACAGATGGCCCGGGAGATGCTGAATCTCCTGAGTCCCATGAAACAACTCGCTAAAAAGGGTACATGGAATGTTCAGGTCAGTATGGGGAGAGAGTTTGATAGCAATGTTTTCCTGACATCGGCAGAGCAGGTCGCCACCGGAAAAGAAGACTGGGCGACTGCAGGGTCATTTTATTTGAATTATCGTCTTCCCATCCATGAGAATCTCTTCTTTCTATCACCCGGTTATTATCTCTCCGTCCGGTGGTATGATTCAGAAGGCCGGGGCTATAATTATCTCCTACAGGATCTTCTGCTGACCCTGGACAGCCCTGTCCTGAGAATCCATCCACGTCTGGGCTATTCATATATTTATACCAACCTGGGAGATAAACCCTTTCTTGAGCTTCATCAATTCTCATTCAGCTCTCAGATCTTTAAATCCGGGGAAAATCTAATCAAACTCGACGGCAATTTCAGCATCGATAATGCCCTCGATCATAGCTATAATTATCTTTCCGGAAATGAATGGAAGATAAGCATATCAGATACCATTTCCATATATGAGAACCGGGGATATATCTATCTTGCCCTTGCCATTGCAGGGATCAATCTGTCCGATTTTAAATCGCCTGCTCAATTCTCTTCCTATTCTTACGATGCGATCGAGCCTTCCATACAGACGCAATTTCCCCTCGTGGAAAGATTCCATGTCAAGGGATTATTTAGCTACCAGCGCCGCTCCTATCATGATGAGGATGTATGGGCTACGGGAAGGAAAAAAAGAAGGGATGAAAGATATACGGCAGCATTATCACTCCTTCGCCGGGTATTCAAACACATCGAAGCCGAGCTTAAATACTGGACTCAGGTAAACCAGTCCAACATTGGTGCTGACCCGTGGGATTACGCTGACCGTGACTACAGAAAAGGCATCTATTCCCTATCCCTCAAGGCAACCTTTTGATCAGGAGAGGCTCTTGCAAAAGTATAAAAATGTTGTCATTCCCGCATGGTTTTAGCGGGAATCTAGTGTTTTATTACAGAAAATCATATCCGTCCCCGAGTGTTTCTATCGGGGATAGAAGATTTCGGGGATGACATAGACTTTTG
>JACRHA010000069.1 GCA_016234185.1 Nitrospirota bacterium | reverse complement strand
GTCAGCAAGATGAAATCCTTTAAGGAGGGTAGATGCCCACGGGTAAACCCATAGGTATCTACACAGCGAGCGGATGCGAGCGTTGAGGGGGAGGCTCCATCCGGCTTTGCCGGTGGAGGGGGCGACGCAAGCCCCTTTAAATAAGGAGAATTAAAATGACCATTATTGAAGATGCAAGGGCCGGCAGGATCACCGATGATATGATGCTCGTCTCAAAGGAGGAGGGGCTCCCTGCCGGGAAGATAGCGGAAGGGATAGGAAGCGGAAAGGTAATAATAACTAAAAACAGACTCCATAAGGGGATCAAACCCATCGGGATAGGAAGCGGTATGAGGACCAAGGTAAATGCAAATATCGGGACCTCCGGTGATCATCAGTCAATCGAGGAGGAGATAGAAAAATTGAAGGTGGCAACCGGGGCCGGCACCGATGCAATAATGGATCTGTCAACAGGGGGGGATCTAAGGGAGATACGGAGAAGGATCCTTGAGTCCTCTTTAATACCAGTAGGGACTGTCCCGATCTATCAGGCGGCTGTAACATCTGTAGAGAGACATGGTTTTATAGGAAGGATGAAGGAGGATGAGATATTCGATGCCATTGAGGCTGATGGAGAGCTCGGAGTAGACTTTGTAACCGTACATTGCGGCGTAACCCTGGGGACCCTGGAGAGGTTAAAAAAGGAGGGCAGGATACTGGACGTTGTAAGCCGGGGAGGGGCATTCCTCTTTGAATGGATGATCTACAATGAAAAAGAGAACCCTCTTTATGAAAGATTCGACCGCCTCCTGGAGATTGCGAAAAGGTATGATATGACCCTCTCTTTAGGTGACGGACTAAGACCGGGATGTCTAGCCGATGCCACTGACAGGGCCCAGATCCAGGAGCTGATAGTCCTTGGGGAGCTTACAGAGCGCGCCTGGAAGGAAGGGGTTCAGGTAATGATCGAAGGACCGGGTCACATGCCGATCAATCAGATAGAGATGAATGTTAGGATAGAAAAGGAGTTATGCAAAGGCGCGCCATTCTATGTGCTAGGTCCCCTTGTAACGGACATAGCGCCGGGTTACGATCATATAGTATCTGCCATAGGAGGCGCTGTGGCAGGGGCCGCAGGGGCCGATTTCCTCTGCTATGTAACCCCCGCCGAGCATCTCAGGCTGCCTACAATTGAAGACGTAAGGGAAGGGGTGATAGCAGCAAGGATTGCGGCCCACGCAGCAGATATAGCAAAGGGGATTGATGGCTCCATGGAACGAGATACACAACTTGCCAGGTGCCGGAAGCTCCTTGACTGGGAGGGGCAGATCAGATTGTCAATCGATCCCGGGAAGGCAAGGAGGATGAGAGAAGAGCGGAGGCCGATTGAGGATGAGGTCTGTACCATGTGCGGGAGCCTTTGCGCCATTAAAGTGGTCAATAAGTATATGAAAACTTAGCCTTCTCCGGCTTAGTTGACCATGTATGGTTTAAGTGCTAGAATCTTATTATGAAGTTTAGGTTTTCTTTTTTTAAGAAAGGAGTTGAGATGGGAGAATCTAAGAAAAACCATGGGCGGTCAAACCTGTTTCGGGATAGCAGGAATAGGTCCTCTGCCAAGAAGGAAGAAGCAGACGACGACCCTTATTTAGATAGCAGGGCAGAGGAATATGAGCGCGAGATAGAAAAACTGCAGATCCAGGTCTGTTCAATGGAAGGAGAGTTGAAACAACTTCATTCCTCAAGGTCTCAACTAGATCAGGCATTCAAACAGAATGAGAGGTTAACTGCCGCACTTATGGAGGCAAAGAACCAGATAGAAATCCTCAGGATTGAGGTGGAAAAGCTCACTGCCCCTCCATCCAGTTATGGGGTATTATCTGATATTAATGATGATGGTACTGCAAGCGTATTTGTATCGGGGAGAAAGATGAAGGTCAGTCTCAGCCCCGACATAAAGACAGATGACCTGAAAAGGGGTCAGGAACTTATCCTAAATGAGGCGCTGAATGTTGTAGAGGCGCAGGGATTTGATATACAGGGTGAGGTTGTTAGATTAAAGGATCTGCTGGGCGAAAAAAGGGCAGTAATCTCCCTAAGGACAGATGAGGACCGGGTCGGTATATTGGCTGAACCACTCTTAAATGAAAAGCTTAGTGTCGGGGATTGGCTCCTCTTTGATCAACGCACAGGGATTCTCCTTGAAAAGATCCCGAAGGCAGATATAGAAGAGGTCGTGCTCGAGGAGATTCCCGATATAAGCTATGAAGATATAGGGGGGCTTGCAAGACAGATTGAGGAGATAAAGGATGCAGTGGAGCTGCCCTTCCTCTATCCGGAGCTTTTTGCAGAACATAAATTACTCCCACCCAAAGGCATCCTCCTCTACGGCCCCCCAGGATGCGGCAAGACCCTTTTGGCAAAGGCTGTTGCCAACTCCATCGCAAAGAAGCTCGAGGGCAGGGCGCAAAAGGATGTGAAGAGTTTTTTCCTCCATGTAAAAGGACCGGAACTTTTAAACAAGTATGTAGGTGAATCCGAGAGGCAGATCAGGGAGGTCTTCAAAAAGGCAAAGGAGAAGGCAGAGGAGGGGATGCCTGTGGTTGTCTTCTTTGACGAAATGGATGCCCTGTTCCGGATGAGAGGTTCCGGCATCTCATCAGATATAGAGTCAACTATAGTACCGCAATTTCTGTCGGAGATAGACGGCGTTGAGGGGTTGCGGAATGTTATAGTGATAGGCGCAAGCAACAGGCAAGACCTGATAGACCCTGCAATCCTTAGGCCGGGAAGGCTTGACATAAAGATCAAGATCGACAGGCCTGATATCGAGGCGGCAAAGGATATATTCTCCAAATATCTCACCACCGACCTCCCCTATCATCCGGATGAGATGGCAAAGGAATCTAACGATAAGGAAAAGGTTGTTAACCGGCTGATCCGGGAAACAATTGATCGGGTATACAGCTTAAGTGACGAAAACCGTTTCCTTGAGGTCACCTATGCAAACGGCGAAAAAGAGGTATTCTATTTCAAGGATTTTGTGAGCGGCGCCCTAATTGGAGGGATCACATCAAGGGCCAAAAAATACGCCATAAAGAGGGCTATTGCCAACAAGGAGAAGGGGATAAAGGA
This sequence comes from Nitrospirota bacterium, assembly GCA_016234185.1. Classification (GTDB taxonomy): domain Bacteria; phylum Nitrospirota; class Nitrospiria; order JACRHA01; family JACRHA01; genus JACRHA01. Next base: position 11,189 of record JACRHA010000069.1, on the reverse strand, counting down.
AGAAGACCTCTCGCAGGCAATAAGGGAGGAGTACAAAGAGAGCGAAGACCTTCCCAACACAACTAATCCGGATGACTGGGCAAAGATTGCAGGAAGGAAGGGTGAGAAAATCATACATGTCCGCACGATCGGCCATAAGGGGGGCGAGGCCAGGAAGATCGAAACAATCACAACAGGCCATTACCTCTAAATTGTTTCTCCTATTATATTTGAGATGATGTTAAACAGGATCATAGGCACTGAGACAGAATTTGGGCTCGCTGTTAAGGACTCAGATTCCATTGACCCGGTTTCCAACTCTATGCTCCTGATAAATAATTACCCCTATAGCCTCTCATCCAAGGCCCTGTGGGATTATGAGAACGAGAATCCCCTGCTTGATATGAGGGGATATGAAGTTGAAGGGGAGAGGGAAAGACCGGGTATTGAATATAACAGACTCTTAAACAAGCTTCTTCCCAACGGCGGAAGGCTATATATTGATGGCGCACATCCGGAATACTCTACTCCGGAATGTACAAATGCCAGGGATCTTGTAATATACGAAAAGGCAGGGGAGAGGATCATGAATCAGTGCCGGAGGCTCGCCTGCCGGGCAAAGGGAGGAGAGAAGATATTTGTTTATAAGAATAATACAGATGGAAAGGGGAACAGCTACGGCTATCACGAAAACTACCTTGTATCAAGAGCGGTCCCGTTTTCACAGATCATAAGTTTCCTTGTCCCATTCCTTGTTACGCGCCAGATATATGCGGGGGCCGGAAAGGTCGGGTCAGAAAGCAGGGAAGGGAAGGTATCATATCAGATCTCCCAACGGGCCGATTTCTTTGAGTCCCTTGTTGACCTGAATACAATGGTGAAGAGGCCGATAATAAACACGAGAGACGAACCCCATGCAGATAGAACCAAACACAGGAGGCTCCATATAATTGTCGGCGACTCAAATATGTCTGAGTATACTACCTTCCTGAAGGTCGGGGTAACATCAATTGTAGCATCTTTGATGGAGGAGGGACTAAGCTTAGCAGGTATGGAACTCGATGACCCTGTATCGGCAATTAAGGAGATATCAAGGGACACTACATTAAAAAAGCGGGTCAGGATGGCAGATGGAAGGGAGTTTACTGCCGTTGAGATCCAGCAGGAATACCTGGAAATGACCCATGGGTTTCTAGCCAACAGGGAGATAGATCCAATATCAAAAGAGATATTCAATAGGTGGGAATATGTCTTAGGGGGACTGGCAAAAGACCCGATGTTGCTGTCGCGTGAGATAGACTGGATAATAAAGAAGGAACTTCTCTTATCATACATGGAAAAAAAGGGGGTTGGCTGGAACGATTCGAGGATCGCCATGATGGATCTTCAGTATCATGATATCAGAGAGGATAAGGGGCTTTATTATGCCCTTGAAAAAGATGGTTATGTTGAGAGGGTTGTAAGCGCCAGTGATATAGCAGTAGGCGAAGAGTCGCCTCCTGTTGATACAAGGGCCTATTTCAGGGGAATGTGCCTTAAAAAATTTCCGAAGGATATCTATGCGGCAAGCTGGAGTTCTATCCTTTTTGAGGCAGGGGATCAAACCATTAAAAGGGTCCCCCTCATGGAACCCTTAAAGGGAACGGAGGCCCTGACAAAGGGGATTATTGAAGGTTCTTCAACCATTGAGGAGCTTCTGGCCAGGCTGGCCACTTAAAGGGGGTGAAGGGAATTGGCACAGGAAAAAAAGAGGGAGAAGAAGAAAGAACCCGGGAAAAAAGATGGCGAGGCAAGTCCGGCCCCCAGGATAGCAGAAAAGGGCAAAAAGATCAAAGAGGATCTGGACAAGCTGGTTGATAAGATAGACGATGTCCTTGAAGAGAATGCTGAGGAATTCGTTAAAAACTATGTACAAAAAGGAGGAGAGTAGGGGATGTCCTTCAGACTAGATCAGCCCGATTCCAGCTTTTATGACATGCTAAACCAGGGATGGCCAAACCTTGGCAAACCCTTTCCCGGAGGGCCCGTAGAAGATCAGGGAAAGACGCTGCCTTTTGTCCCACACGGGACTACCGTACTGGCCTTACGATACAGGGATGGTGTAGTTATGGCCGGAGACAGGATGGCCACAGAGGGGTATCAGGTCTCAGCAAGGAGGATCGAAAAGGTCTATAGGGCCGATGAATTCTCTGCCATTGCCATTTCCGGCGCAGCAGGGCCCTCTGTAGAGATGGCCAGGCTTTTTCAGGTGGAACTTGAACATTATGAAAAACTGGAGGGGTTCTCGCTTTCAACAGAGGGAAAGGCAAACAAGCTCTCCCAGATGATTAAGGGTAATCTGCCGATGGCCCTGCAGGGGCTTGTAGTCATACCTATATTTGCCGGTTACGACCTCAGGAAAAAGGAGGGAAGGATCTATAAGTATGATGTTACAGGCGGCCGTTATGAAGAGATCGATTATTATGCAACAGGGTCAGGAGGTAAGGACGCAAGAAATACGATGAAGAAATACTACAAAAAGGATCTCCCTGAGGATGAGGCATTTAAGATTGCACTCGAGGCGCTGTACGATGCCTCCGAAGAGGACATCGGAACAGGGGGTCCTGATATGATCAGGGAGATATATCCCACAGTAAAGTTTATGACAGGTAAAGGCATCATTGAAGTGGATGATGCCCGCATAAAGGAGACCTATTCGTTGATACTCGGGTCAAGAAAAAAGAATGCCGCCCCATAGGTTATTAAGGAGGTAGAGATGCCGCTTCCCTATTATGTATCTCCGGAACTGATGATGGCCGATAAGGCCGAATATGCAAAAAAGGGGATTGCGAGGGGGAGGTCTATAGTTGTTATGGAATATCAGGATGGAATCCTCCTCCTGGCAGACAACCAGAGCGCCTCGCTGAATAAGATATCTGAGATCTATGATAATATCGCCTTTGCAGGGGCAGGAAGATATAGCGAGTTTGAAACCCTGAGGAAGGCGGGGATAAGACATGCAGACCTGAAGGGGTATCTCTACAGCCGGGAAGACGTAACTGCAAAATCACTGGCAAATGCCTATTCCCAAAGCCTTGGTACCATATTCAGCCAGGAGGCAAAACCGCTCGAGATCGAGATAGTAGTTGTGGAGGTAGGAAGGGAGAGCGGTCTTAATGAGATGTACAGGATATCCTTTGATGGAAGTATCTATGACGAGAAGGGTTTTGCCGCAATCGGAGGAAAGGCCGAGGCCATAAATATATTCATAAAGGAACGGTACAATAAGGGCCTGCCCGACCTGAAGGAGTCGATCACCATTTCAAAAGAGGCCATAGAGACTGTAACCAACCAGAAGGTCATACCCCAGGGACTTGAGGTCGCTATCCTCGACAGGAGGCGATTAGGGAGGAGATTTAAGAGGGTCTTGGCCCCTGAGTTAAAGGAGATCCTCGGGCCAGCGAGCTAGGAGCGTTGAGGGGGAGGCGACGATCATCTGTGGGGGCCCGTGCGGTGCAGTTGCTCCTCCGATGCCCCCACACCCCGCGCTTGCACCGGCCAAGCCGGATGCTCGCTTGGCTTTGCCGGTGGAGGGGGCGACGCAAGCCCCTTTAAATAGTTTTTAGGTATTAAGCGATATGAGACCCCGCATATACGGTCTTGAAAACGAATATGGATTGATATTTGCGCCAAATGGCCGGGTATATCTGCCGATGGAGAAGATACTCGGATATATATTTGAAGGTCTCATCCCAAACAGCTGGCCGTCAAATGCCTTTCTAACAAACGGGGCAAGGCTTTATCAGGATACCGGATGCCATCCCGAATATTCCACACCAGAATGCGACAATATTACGGACCTTGTAGCCTACGACAAGGCAGGAGAGAGGCTCCTTGAGCAGTGCCTGCCTGCTGCCGAGGAGAGACTGAAAGAGGAAGGCCTGATAGGAAGCATCCACATCTTTAAAAATAATACCGATTCAATGGGAAACACATACGGCTGTCATGAGAATTATCTCATGCGGAGAGATCTTGACTTCTGGCGGATCACTGAACAGTTAATACCGTTCTTTGTGACCAGACAGATTTATACGGGCGCAGGCAAGGCGCTGAAGGTCTCGGGAAAGACCCATTACTTTATATCCCAGCGGGCGCAGCACATCCATGAAAAGACCTCTTCCTCTACAACATCATCAAGATCAATAATTAATACAAGGGATGAACCCCATGCCGATGCGGAAAAATACAGAAGGCTCCATATAATAGTAGGCGATTCCAATATGTCGGAACTGACTACCTATCTTAAGGTAGGGACTACCGCCGTAGTCCTCTCTATGATAGAGGACGGGTTCACCATCCCCAAGATTGAACTCGAGGACCCTGTTAAGGCCATAAGGGAGATCTCGAAGGATCCAAGCCTCAGGAAAAAGGTAAAGCTGGAGGATGGAAGAGAACTTACTGCAATTGAGATACAGTACGAATATGTGGAAAAAGCCCATGAATATTTAGACCTCGTAGGGGCTGACCCTGTTGTCCTCGATATACTTGAGAGGTGGGAAGGCCTGCTCGGAAGGCTTTCGGAAGATCCCATGCAGCTCTCAAGAGAGATCGACTGGGTCATAAAAAAGGAGATGATGGACTCCTACATGGAGAGGAAAGGGTGCGGCTGGGACGATCCGAGGGTACAGCTTATTGACCTTCAGTATCATGACGTTAATAAGACGAGGGGGCTCTATTATCTCCTCCTAAAAGAAAAAATGCTCGACAGGATTGTTTCGGATGATGACATCCTGATGGCTATGACAGTCCCGCCCCAGACAACCAGGGCAAAGGTGAGGGGCGATTTTATAAAGTTTGCAAGGGAGAAGAACAGGTCATATACTGTGGATTGGACCTATCTTAAGTTAAACGGATACTGGGAAGAGACTATCCTTTGCATGGATCCGTTTGTCTCCACGAACAAGAAGGTCGAGGAGCTCATCCTCTCTTCAAGCTATTTAAGGATCTTCAGATAGAGATGCCGCTTCAGAAGGCAGGCAAAAGGAGTCAGGAGACTTCGGCGAGCTCAGTCGAGCCGTCAGGAGACTTCGGCGAGCTCAGTCGAGCCGTCAGGAGTCAGGAGATATTCTGTCTTCTCTCTTCTTTCCTATTAATCTTTTTTTCATATATCCCCCCTTTACTTGCCGATAAGGGTGAGCAGCCGCCGATTAAGGCGGCACAGGGGGAGGCATTTATCTTTAAACTTGCTCCCGGGCAGGATACAACTGCAATAAAGGGTTCTCTCCTCGGAAGGGAGGTCCCATTCTTCAAACTTGAAGAAGGACTATATGGCGCACTTATAGGCATAGACATGGAGGATGAGGCAGGGATACATCAGTTAAGGGTTGAGATCTCAAAAAGAGATGGGCAATCCTTAAGTAATATCTATCCCATAAAGGTAATTCCAGGGAAGTTCAAGATCGAGGATCTCACCATGCCCAAGGACATGGTCGACCTTGACGACGAGTCATTGAAGCGGGTCGCAATCGAGAAAACAAAGACCATAGAGATATTATCCAAAATAACAGCAGAGAGGTTCTGGAAGGGAGCGTTCATCATGCCTGCCGAGGGGAGGCTGATTGAAAACTTCGGATACAGGAGGAGATTAAACGGAGAGGCAAGGTCACCCCATAACGGGATAGATATCTCCGCCCCGACAGGAACAGAGATCCATGCAGGCAATGACGGCACAGTGGTTTTGGCGGATGACCTCTTCTTTGGAGGAAAATCGATATATATCGACCATGGGCTCGGTGCCTACACATTCTATTCCCACCTCTCTCAAATCAATGTCTCTTTAGGGGACAAGGTAAGGAGGGGAGATCTAATAGGCCTGGTAGGGAGTTCCGGCAGGGCCACAGGGCCGCATCTCCATTGGGGGATGAAGATAAATGGGGCAAGGATTAATCCCATTTCCGTAACAAGGGCCCTGAAGGAGTGAGGATAGCCCTGACCATAGCCGGCTCTGACCCATCGGGCGGGGCGGGGATTCAGGCCGACCTCAAGACCTTCATGCGCTTTGGCATACATGGTCTTTCTGCTATAACATCCATCGCAATACAGAATAGCAGCGGTGTAAAAAGGGTCGCCGAACTAAAAAATTATCTGCTGGAGGAACAGCTCGAGGTCCTCTTCTCCGATTTTTCTGTTAATGCGGTAAAGACCGGAATGCTCTACAGTAAAGAAAACATATTGACCGTGGAGCGTGCCCTGGCAAAGCATAATGTTGCTCAATATATCCTTGATCCGATCATCATCTCATCAAGCGGTTTCCCCCTCATAGTCCCTGACGGGATTTCATTAATGAAAGAGAGGCTTTTCCCCCTTGCAGCACTTGTCACGCCTAATCTTAAGGAGGCAGAGGCCCTGTCAGGCCTTTCTATATCCAATGAAGAGGGTCTGCAAACTGCCGCAGAGAAGATCTGCTCCCATGGTCCGAAGTCGGTCCTTATAAAGGGTCTTGTTGTGGGCAGAGAGAGGATAGTCGACCTCCTCTATTCTGACAAGGGGGCCTTCAGGTTTGAGTCTGAATGGTTAGAATGCAGGAACATACATGGCGCCGGCTGCATCCTTTCGGCAGCCATAACAGCCTCTCTTGCCTCAGGGAAAGAGGTTCGTGACGCAGTGGAGATCGCCAGATCCTATGTCCTCGAAAGGATCAGATCTCCTCTCAGGCCAGGGAGGGGGGAGGGCTTTTTGTATTTGACATAGGGTCTCTTTTATAGTATATATTTTTTGAAAAGGGGGATGAAATGCTGAAATATATTATAGCTATAATGTCTGTCTTATTTTTCCTGATGGGGACCAAACCCTGTTCTGCCCTCGAGAATGAGGCCCTTTTAACCGGCGTTCACGTTTCGGCCAGGGTCACATTTGACGGCAACAGCAAGATCTATCAATACGAATATACGCTCTCCAATGGAAAGGAGAGCAAGGGGAGGATCGATAGCTTTATTGTGACCATCAGGACCCCTGATGGGGGCGAAAGGCTCTCCGATGAGTATCTCTTAAAAAAGGGACCCGGTCCTGTAGCCGCACTCCCGGACGAGCTTCGCACGGCAATGGAGAGGTTCCGGGAGATGCTTCCTCCTATCGTCCCTGTGTCCCTGACATCCCCTTCTGCCTGGATATCCATTACAATTGGAAATGCGAGATGGGGGAGTGATGAGGCGACTATAGGCCCCGGAGAGATGCTCTCCGGTTTTGCGATAGAAAGTCCAGGGCTTCCTACAATAAGGGAATTCCATGCTGACCCGAAGGTTGATAATCCCCCGGCAGGGAGGGAGCTGATATTCCAGGGCAAGACCATAGGTCCAACAGCGCCTCCTTCAGCGATCGTCTATACGGAATTCATCGAAGGCCTGTCCTCTATGGGGAGGGAGGCCCATAAGCTTGGATGGATCAAAGAGGGCGGCTTCCTTAAGGGTCTAGAAGATGGCCTTAAAAAGGCAAACGATGCCATAGAGATATTCAAGATGGGGGTCGCAAAGGATGCGATATCATCGTTATTAGCCAAGGTGGAGGCCGCAAAAGAAGAGGGCCTCTCTCCGGAAGGATATGCGCTTCTGAAATATAACCTGCAATACCTGCTCAAGAAATTATAGATTCCTTACCGTCATGGTATCCTGCGGTTTTTATAGGACCTTCGGAAAGAGCAGGTTTAATCCATCCTCGACTATAGAGATCTTAACGGGGAGCTTTCCTATGACCTCGCCGTCAACATGGACAGGGATAGGGTTCTCGGATGAGACATAGATCTCCTTGCCCCTGATATAAGCGATCTCCTCTGAATTGACAGGATCCCCGGAAAGCACAGAAAGCCAGTATCTCAAAAAGGGTATGGTCTTGACATGCCTGAAAAGGCATAAAAGAAGTGATGGATCATCAAGGGAGATAGGATCAGCAAACCTAAACCTCCCTGCATTAGATTTTACTGCAAGGCCATACTCGCTTGTATGCTCCTCCCCATCAATTACAAATTTTATCCTTGGGTGGTTGTAGAGGTAAAGCTCCTCGATACCGGCAATGACATAGGGGATGACACCAAGCCCCCTCTTCAGCCCCTTATATTTCCTGTCAACCCTCTCCATCATCAGGCATCAAAACCTATACCGGCCCCGACTATAAAATATCTTCCATTTACGATACCGAGATGGATCTTCTTTGAAGTGGTGTTAGCGAGCATTGATGCGGCCCTGACAGGGTTTAATGAAAGACCTATCTCCCTGGCAAGGGCATTTCCCGTGCCCATCGGGATTATCCCAAGGATAGATTCGGAACCGGCCATCCCGTTTATCGCCTCGTTTATAGTCCCATCGCCGCCTGCCGCTATGATAGTCCTGTATCCATCGGATACGGCCTGCCTGCTTAAGGCTGTTGCATCGCCTGATCCCTTTGTATAGACTAGTTCCAATCCGGGGTATATCTCTTTCAGTCTCCTTACTACCTTATTAAGGCTCCGCCCCTTCCACCCTGTTCCTGCCATGGGATTAGCTATGAGAAGGGTCTTATCCATTATTTGATGAGTTTATAAATCATCCACCAAAAATCTCGTTATGGGATCTAGTTTTTCCTGCCCTGTATTCTTTTTTTGCCTCCCGTATACTTCTTAGGTAATCAGGAGATGTAATGGCAAGCAGATCTTCTATAAAGGCCTCTCTCTCCCTCTTCTTCATCTTTTTTACTGCCTCTATAATTTCATTTGCAGAAATAGGTACTTTTAGCTCAAGCATTTTAGCCTCCTTGCCTAGACGATATCTCCCAGGAATAGAGTCTCTTGAGACTATCTATAATTATCGACGGTATAGAATTTACAAAATATTCTACGCCGTGTGTATATACTCGGCAAGGGCATCAAGATCACCGGTGGCTTCATGAGACCAGATTACTTTCCGAGCCATTTTGTCATCCGGTTCTCCACCTCTTCTTGTGTGTAAACCTTTCCCTCTTCCGCATCCTTCAGTCCACGTTCAATTTTTTGAAGGACATAAAGGTGATACTGAACATCCTCCAATGAACAATCATCCGGTAAGCGGGCAAGAAGGTTGTTAACCTCTTGTTTTGCTGTCGGCATATCTTTGTCCTCCCCGTATTATAATTACTGAAAATTATACCATTTTTTGACGACGAATTGCAGATATTAAGGGACTCAAAATAGAATTGGCATTGAATAGAAAATCTCCCCTCGCCCCTCTTTTCCAAAGAGGGTATAAATCCTCCCTTTGGCAAAGGTAGGTTGGATATATTTAAAGGGGACGCTCCTCCAGCCCCTTTGTCGCCCCACTTGCTTTATCTTTTCAGTAATGTTAAATGTTAAAGGAGTATGTCCAGATATCTTCTAAAATTCTCCTCGTCCTCAAACAGATCCTGACGGTTGTTCCCTCGTGTCAGTATATGATAGATATGCTCTTTTGGAGCTACTCTTGCTGTCCCCGGCATGATTATAATTATCCTATCCTGCTATTTTGTAACTTAACGAGAACCGTCCCCTTTAAGTCGCTCGTAACTTTAAAAAGGCTTTCCATGAAGAATGGGAATTAAGTTAAAAGTTAATCTAACGATGGTATGTTGATACCTCAACGGCTATTCTAACAAGCGGTGGGCATAGCCCACCCTACGAACTGCTTTTTAAACCAGACCTGACCACGAGGATGACTGAGGATGACTATTGCGAGCAACCATCGGGAGCGTGACAATCCCCCTTTTTTTATGTCACATGCGAAGCTCTCTTTATTTTAATACCATACTTCTTTATGGCTTCTTCCGCCTCTTTATGAACTTTAGCAATATGTTCTTCATGTGACAAGTGCTTGTTTTCCTCGTAGAGTTTTTCTCTGATTTCGTGAATCTCTTTCATTGGTTTTGGTTCCTGACACATTTTATCCCACCTCCTGCGGTGATACAATATCAATTAGTTTATACCCCAAAAGGGCATTCACGGCTATAACGCCATGTTTTGTTTTTAGCTTAACCATATGTTCAAAATTCCAGCTGATGACAGCATCAAGATCATTTACCGAAGCAATGGCAATATGCAAGGCGTCATCACGGTATTTGACTGGTATAAGTCCTTCTTTAACATATTTATCAGCAAGTTCTTCTACTGCTTCGTCAAGCGATAACGATTCAATATCAAGTTTGCTAACAAGATTATTAAGACTCTCTGCTTTCGTTTTGGGAGCACGATTAATTTCCACAAGAACTTGTTCTGATATATACCCTTCATATTTGCCTTGTTTTATATCATCGAGTAAATCTATTGTGGCTTTCTTCTGTATTTTTAAAGAAGGATCTTCACTTAAAGCAAAATTAAGTACAGAAGTATCTAAATAAATCCTTAATTTCTTCATAAAATTTCTCCGTACGTATTATTATACTATTATACTGCCTAATTACTACCCTTCAATAAAAAAATTATCTTTACCGTATCCATGGCTTTCAGATGTCAATGAATCGTAGCCTGATTCTTGACAAAAAGAATCATTTAATCCCCATCGCTGATTAAGCATTATAGAGGAGCAAACGGAGGAACGTGAGCCAAACCCGTGCAGAGATCGCCTATTGAAGGATTGGTTTAACGGCCTTAAGAGATTGCCCTGCATCTTGGCGTGAACAGACGAGCATCACCCGTGCGATAGAACGAGCAGAGAACAACAAAAACAGTTAACAGTTAATAGACCAATTAGAAACAACGTTCCTGATGCCTCTTAGCATATGGGAAGCCTCATTTTTCACTTTCGAGGAGGTATCGGGAAGGCGGTATTTAGCGCAGAAATCCAGGTAATACAGCGGCCATTTCTTATAGAAATTGCGCTTAAATGGAGGGAACGGCCCGCTTTTCCAGGAGTGCATCAAAGCGCATCAATGTCTCAGCCGGTATAGTTAGCATAGGGCATTTACCGAGAGGTGTGTATTCCTTCCGTTTGCGGTGTTAACCGACAGGTGATTATAATTATGTATTAAGGGACGTTGTTACTCAGAGTGTATTATTCTTGACAAAAAAATACCTAATTCAATAGAATCGCTTCATGCCACGACAGGCACGATTGGACGTCCCCGGAGCCCTACACCATATCATGGTACGGGGAATCAACAAAGAAGCGATCTTCGCTAACAACGAGGACAAAGTCCGCTTCCTCGATCGCCTCGGCCAAAACGTTACCGAAGGGAACTGCACTGTCTATGCCTGGGTC
>JACRHA010000072.1 GCA_016234185.1 Nitrospirota bacterium | reverse complement strand
GGTGCCGAAACAAACTCGTGGGGGAACAACAGATCAAGGCTGAGGATCTTCAAAAAGTGCACTTTTAAAACTTAAGACAGTGCACTTTTAAAATTTAGCTAACAGCTCTCCGATCAATCGATCAATCTTGTAACTATAAAAAAGTCCTTTTTGTCTTGCATACGGTATTGCTCATAGCCCATGCGCATAATTATCGCCACGTTACCTCTTCCCAATATAAATGAAGGAAGGTCTCAAAGGGTGGAAAGTTCTTGTTGTTAGCCTCCTTTGAGCGGACCCAGAGATCGATTTCCATCCCGGCCGGGTCGGTCTCTCCTCCCGGTAGCGTCCTCTTCTCAGGATAGCGCACCTCCTGCGTTTTTTGGTTGCGTGATCTTTCCATAACCATGAAGTGGGCCGAATAGTCTTTATAGAGGATCTCATCGTTCTTAAAAACGTCAGCCTTGCCCCATCCTGCCAGATAAAGCCATGTCTTGGGATACAGAGGATCTCCATTTCCTGAATCCCCATGCTCATAGACCCTGGTTGCGATACCTCCATCCTGGTAAGGGGAAGCCCCTATGAATCGGTCAAAGACGATCCGGTAGCGATCTGCGCCTTCAGTAAACTCGGCTGTGACCAGACCGGTATTGGACTGTTCGTTTACATTAATATCAATGATGCCCTTGACAAGAATCAGGTGCTTACCGGCGTAATCCAGATGATCCCAGGGGGAATGATCCTGCATGCTCCCGACTAACGTAGCCTTCTCTCCTTTGAGATGAAATCCTCCGCTATAATTTGGATGCTCAGTTGCCTTAAAGATGCGCGTCCCCTCTTCACCTTTAGGGGTTCCAAATTGGGTTGACTCTGCCTTTACATAGATCGAGATTCCCAATAAAATGACTCCCAATACCAATACTGACAAAGCATATCTTATTTTTTTCTCCATTTTTCCCTCCTTATTTAGATGTTTTAGTTTATCTCTTGTACTTCTTCTGGCGGCCTAGCTTCACGAAAGGCCGTATAGAGAAGCAGATCATAGACAATCTTCATACCGGCGCCGACAAATAACGGGGTGGCCAATGAAAACCCCTGCATGAAAAGACCGGCAAAGGATGGACCAACAGCCCATGCCCCTATCCGGACCAGATTGGTTACTCCTGAGGCAAATGTCCTCTCTTCAGGACGGACGACTGCCATTACATACGACTGGCGTGTCGGGACGTCCATCTCTACAAGACCCTCCCGCAGTAGAAAGAGGATAGCAGCAACCGGAAAGTTTGGCGCAAAGGCTACAGTTACCAGAAGAAGGCTTGAAGGTATATGTGTGAAAACCATTGTGTTGACAAGACCGAACCGTTTCGCGAGCCAGGCGGCCCCGAGGTGGGATATCGCATTGGCAACCCGCGCCCCGAAAAAGAGAAGCCCGATCACCACTTCACCTACACCAAACTTCTCGTAAAAGAAAAACGACAATAGGGCGGCGGTCAAGAAGCCCCCTCCGAGGCTGTCGAGGGCAAAGAGGGAGGAGATTTTCAAAATGATTCTCCGGCTTCCCGGTGATACCGGAACTGCAGAGTGCGTTGCCGGGACCTCCATAGACGGCGAAAGGTATCGGTAGAGTAGCAACGTAAGCAAAATAAGGAACGAATAGACGCCTACAGCCATCCTCAAAGAAACTATCTCATTGAAATTTCCTAAGTAATGAAAGAGGACAGGCATTCCCGCCAGAAGCGCCCCAAGGGCGTGCCCAGAGTCTTGGTAGATATTATACCAGGCGAAGACACTTGTCCTGCGCTCATCAGTTGTGGTTGCCGGAAGGATCGCCTGCTCCACAACAAGCGAGGCCCCGCGGTCCCTGCCCATACCGTTTAACATCCCGAAAAAAGCTGCGATGCCTAAAATAACCGGGCTGGAAGAGATGGCAACCACCACCCCTCCTGTCGCTCCAAGAAGCGCTAGGGTAAGGAGTAGACGACGCCGGCCCGCACGGTCTCCCATCATTGTCACAAGCAGCGAGGCGCATGCCCCTCCGGCAAGTCCGGCGCCTACCACGAGACCGATCTGGGCAGGAGAAAACTGGAGCCTGGCCAGATAAATGCCAAGGAGCACACCGATCATCCCTGTAGCCAGCGCGCGGATAAATGTAGCTGCGTAAAGAATCATCTTATCATCTATATTATGCTTATGTTTATAAGGGATCATCATAGATTCATTCCTTTAATACCGGAAATTCTATTTTCATTCCGGCATAAACCCGAAGGTCCGGCCCTCCGGCATTATCATTTCGAAGGCTTTTTCCAATAGCAGAATGGAGGGACAGATTTGGAAAAAGACGATACTTAAAACCTACATCATAGGCAAACCGGTCAGGACCGCCAGGCTCATCGCTATTCCTCCAATATATCTCTAAGAGGATCTTTATCTTCGGATCGACTTCAAATTCCTGGGCAAGGGCGGTAAAGAGGACATTATCCCGCTTTTCATGAACACCATCTATCTTTGGTTCACCCACAAAGGTATATCCTATATTGATAAGCCCTGTAAACCATGCCCAACTCTTCTGCGACCTGAGTCTAAAATCATACTCCTTTGCCCCTGAACCCAATTCTTTTGTCTGGCTGGCATTGGCAAGTTTTATTTCAAAAGATCCGGCAACACCCGGGGTTCTATCTGCCTCCTTTATGAATTGGAACTTGGTACCCAATACGGCATCCCCGAAGCCATGGTTTCCATCGACAGATAGATAGGGAATCTCAAGGGTAAGCTCTTGTCTTTCTGAGATTCCATAAACAAGTTCTGTAAATGGGATCTGCCTTTCAATGCTGTCAGTTTTTTGATACCTCATCCCGATAAACCATTCAACATGGTTTTTATCTGCTGTAGGGACATCCCCTGAAACAAGGGGTGGGACAGCCTCCACCTTACTGCTAAAGACTGCCAGAAAGACAGATATGACGCAGAAAATTACGAGGGATCTTCGTACCATGTTAAGGTCCAAGAGGTTCAAGGGAGAGGTCGTCAAAGTAGGTTACGGAATCCGCCTTGGTCCAGACACCAATCTTGCCGGCATCCCGGAAGGTAGTATCATGTGCATCAATGATTTTTTTGCCATCCCAGTAGATCTCCAGGTGATCACCTCTAGCTTCAATCCGGATCTCATGCCAGATGCCTTTTGTAACTTTTCCATCCCAGCTTGCTATCTGGTGCCGGCGGCCATCCTTGACATAGTAGAGGCGCACATTCCCCTCTAAGGCATTGGCACGGGTTACGTAGTAATTGTTTTCATCCTGATAGCGGAAGACAAGCCCGCAGGCCTGGTCAACCCGGCCGGATACAGGCTTACACCGGGCCGATAACCTAAGATCGCTTAGCGATGGCTCGTTAGCTACGGCAATGGGAAATCGATTATCTGTGTTATCGGTATCGACCTGGGCTAAAACATTCGGGCTGCTTGGCGCATCCTTCTCTGCCAGGACGATCCATCGGCCAGGAGAACCCTTGCCTGTCCTCTTAAATTCAAAACCTGAAGGTGCCGCGTTTATGGCATCGGAGTCAAAACTCCAGGTCTTTAATCTGCTTTCCTGATTAGCCCATATACTAGTACTGCCTGCAAGGAATATACTTGCGATCAGTATCCCTGCTATGATGTGGAATCTCATCTTTTTCCCCTCCTAAAGTATTCATAAAGATCATCAAAAATGGCCGATCCACGCAACAGGCGTACCTCATCCTCCTTGTAGGCCAGAACGATCCCGGCAATTATCCTATCTATGCCGGTCGCCTCCTCGCGGTTGAATTTTGCATCCTTAATATCAATATCATGGACAATCTCAGCAATATGAAAGAGGGCAGGATCATCAAGCTTCATACATTCAATTAAGACCTCGAAGGTGCAGTGGTTGCCCTCATGTGTGAACTCTGCTTCAAACATATCAAAACGGAGTTCTCCTTTTGCCGGCCGATACCGATCGCCAACAACAAACTTAAAGCTGGCATCAGGATCGACAAAGCGACGGATGAGCCAGGCGCTTGCAATACGGTCAACATAGATACCCTTTCGCGTCACCCAGATGCGGCCACGGAGACCCTCAATGCGGATGGATGATTTGGTAGAATTAGGTGATCCATGCACTGAGGAACGCACGCGCGCCTCAAGTCCCGCAACAGCACGTTCTGCCAGCTCACGGCCAGCAGTGCCAAAGAAATCGATGGCAACCACCTCTTCGAGTCGTTGACTTAGCCTAGAAAGGTCAGCCTCGATCTGTGGTCTCCGGTCGTCGTTGTCTTGAAGGCCAGGTAAAAGTGCCTCGGTTATACGTATAGTTCCTTCTACAATCTGGTTATAGTCAGCATCCCTTGCAGCATGAAATAGCGATTCTACATCTTCATCAGAGAGCCCCTCAATGAGGCGTGCCTCGCATAGCGAGGCATCTCCGCCGCCACTTACAATCTCGCGGAGTACCCACTGAAAGTCCTCATTGGCCTGATTACTCTTAGGCAGGACATAAACCGAGTTCTTGATGGCAACGGCACCAAGGCGCTGCAATCGCCTCCAGATCTTTACACGAAAGTAGGAAGGTTTAGGTGGGATCTGGTGAATAAGAAGCAGCCAGCGACCTTCGTTTAGATTATCCATAAGTTCTACCTGTATAACAACTGTTATATATTGTAACTATCAACTGTATCAATTGTCAATAACTTGCAAGTCGTAGATATAAAATAAAAGTAATTCTACCTATATACTTATACCTTTGCCTGATTTATGAACACTTACAAGAAAGTGTTTATCGCTCCCTAGGGCGTCAATTATTATTATTTACTAGCAATACAAAGGATGTTAATATAATCAGATCGTCAACAGATTTTTGTCCGGTGGTGTGCATATGGAAGACAGGAAAATCATCATAAAGGGCGCAAGGGAGCACAACTTAAAAAACCTGGATCTGGAGATACCCAGGGACAAATTGGTCGTAATCACCGGCTTAAGCGGCTCCGGAAAGTCGTCTCTCGCCTTCGATACCATATATGCCGAAGGTCAGAGGAGGTATGTGGAGTCTCTCTCTGCCTATGCAAGGCAGTTCCTGGAACAGATGGACAAACCTGATGTTGATTCGATTGAGGGGCTCTCACCCGCGATATCTATTGAGCAGAAGACTACAAGTAGAAACCCACGTTCAACAGTCGGTACGGTCACAGAGATATACGATTATCTAAGGCTCCTATTTGCGAGGATCGGCATGCCTCACTGCTACAAATGCGGGAAGGAGATCAGGGCGCAGACCGTCCAGCAGATGGTAGATTCCATTATGGCATTTCCGGCGGGCGCAAAGATTCAGATATTAGCCCCTATCGTCATAGGGAGAAAAGGGGAGTATAAAAAAGAACTCTTGCAGATGAGGAAGAGCGGGTTCATCAGGGCAAGGGTAGACGGAAAGATAATGGATCTGTCTGAAGAAATAAACCTGAACAAGAAGAAAAAGCATAATATTGAGATAGGTATTGACAGGTTGATCATAAAGGAAGGCATTGAGGGGAGGCTGGCCGACTCCCTGGAGACGGCGAAAAATCTTGCGGAAGGCATTGTGGTGATCGACAGGGATGGAGAGGATATCCTTTACAGCGAGAGGCATGCTTGTCCCGATTGTTCTGTCAGTATACCGGAACTGGCTCCAAGGATCTTTTCCTTCAATTCACCCCATGGCGCATGTGATGGTTGTGACGGTCTGGGGATAAAGATGGACCTTGATCCGGACCTTATAGTTCCAAATAAAAATATGTCTCTAAGGCAGGGGGCTATAAAGCCCTGGGAGAAGAGGCCGTCTATATACTACTACCAGATACTTGAGGCCCTCTCGAAAGAGTATGGTTTTGACCTGAGGACATCCTTTAAGGATCTCTCAAAGGAGGTACAGGATACAATCCTCTATGGATCGGGGAAGCGCAGCCTGACATTCTATTTTGAAAAGGACGGTGTGAGACACGATTACTCAAAGCCCTTTGAGGGGGTGATAGGGAACCTTGAGAGGAGATACAGGGAGACCCAGTCCTCTTATATAAGGGAGGAGATAGAGGAGTTTATGGGGGCCCACCCATGTCAGTTATGCCGTGGAAACAGGCTGAAACCTGAGAGTCTCGCTGTGAAGATTACAGGCAGGTCTATTGCAGACGTAACAAGGTTTTCAATTGCCGAGGCAGTGGACTTTTTTTCGACCCTGAAGCTGACCGACCGCGAGGAATTTATTGCAAAG
>JACRHA010000071.1 GCA_016234185.1 Nitrospirota bacterium | reverse complement strand
TTGGAGGAAGAAGAAACATCTGGTCTTAATCATAAGGTCTTAAAGGCATTAATCATCTCCATGATAGGTTTTAATTGCCTTTACTTTATCATATTTGATGACCAGATGGTATAGTTTTTTTGATAGTTTTTAGACAGGCTCGATGTGTCATCTAAAACAGGTTAATAAGGTTCTAAAAAGAGTTATACATATTTGATGCACTGATAATGAGGGATTGGTTTGTAAATCAATAGGCTGTACTGCTAAAAATTACATCCAATCCCCTGGCATCGTTGACCGTCCAATTCCTATGTCGGGATTTGGGATCCAAAATCATCTTGACAACTAGATTTATAAACCTGTAATATGTACCAACGTCTTTTTTAAGATTTTCTCGAATTCCTGTGTATCTGGTATTTTGGTAGTATGTTATTTGCCGCGCTGGTTAAGGAGAAATTAGATGAAACGAAGCAACAGCTACCCTCAAAACTCAAAACTCAAATGTCAAAACTCAAATGTCAAAGTTCAAATAATAATATTATTAGTATCCCTTAGCCTGATCTATATCCATCCCTCTTTGGCCTTCGCCGGAAATGAAGCATCTCTTGACAACCATGCAGAAAATACCTTAATAATCAATAAGAAAGAACTTCCCTCTTCATTAGATAAAGAACCAGGGCTGGACAGCACGGCATCCAAAGACCTCCCTGATGGGGAAGGCCAGATAAAGGCAGACTACAACGTAGCGGCAGAGGCCCCTATTAGGGCGTCGGATCCTGGGGTAAAATTAAACATCGATGCTACGTTCAATCAGGAACAAGCAGATCTGAATGCCCCGGAAATCACCATAGTTATAAATAAGCATGTCGTAAACCATATTACCTATTTTCAGACAAGGATCAGAGATAAGTTTATCCTTTGGCTATCAAGGTCCGGCCTCTACATCCCAATGATGAAACAGATATTAAAAGAATCTGAACTTCCGGAAGACCTGGTCTATCTCTCCCTTATAGAGAGCGGGTTCAACCCAAATGCATATTCCAGGGCAAGGGCTGCTGGACCATGGCAGTTCATCAAATCCACCGGTAAAAAATATGGTTTGCGAATAGATGAGTGGGTAGATGAGAGACGAAATCCAGCGAAATCGACTATCGCAGCGGCAAGGTACCTTAAAGACCTGTATTATATGTTCGGCAGTTGGGAGCTTGCCATGGCGTCATACAACGCAGGCGAGGGGAAGATCCAGAGGGCCCTCATAAGATCAAAAGGGGATGATTTCTGGGACTTAACATCTACAAAGTTTATCAGAAGTGAGACAAAGGAGTATGTCCCAAAATTTATGGCAGCAACATTAATAGCAAAAAACCCTGAAAGGTATGGCTTCGATGTAGAATACCAAAACCCTATGCTATACGATGAGGTTACTGTAGATAGCCCCACTGATCTTGCCATTATCGCAAGGGCATCAGAGGTCCCATTAGAAGAGATTAAGGCGTTAAACCCGCACCTCAAACGCAATATGACCCCCCCGGGGGAGAAGGAATTTGTAATCCATATCCCATCTGGAAAGGGTGAGATTTTTTATAAAAATTTTAATTCCATCCCCAGAGAGGAACGCCTCAAAACCCAGAGATATAAGGCGAAAAAAGGGGAGACCCTTGCCACTATCTCCAGGAAGCAGGGTATTCCTGTAGATGTCCTGTGTGCAATAAACGGATTTAGCAAAGATAAAGTCCTAAAGGAAGGGGATTACATAACCCTTGCACCAGTTCTTGCGATGCCCAGGAAGAGATTAGAATATGCAAGCATTGAAAAAGGTAATAGCCCAAATCCGCGTACGGGAAATAATGATGACCTCATATACAGGGTAAGAAATGGCGATACCCTTTGGGGTATATCAAAAAAGTTCAATATCCCTGTTGGGCAGATAAAGAAGTGGAACAGCATTGGGCGCGGCAATATCATCAAATCCGGTGATAAATTGATCTTAAGCACTGACGGTGCAACAGGCTAAAAGCAACAACCCGCATTAATTAGTTCCATGTCCTGAATTAGCCATTTTATCATAATGTTAGAAGTTGGTATTCTCCTTAAAAACCTGTGTTATTATTTTAAATATGCCTAAGCTCAGAGGACACCACCTAATATGCCTCCATTTCTTTAGAGGGGATGGCTATGATGCTGCCTTTGTTGAAAATCTAAAGGGAATCCTGGTGAGGACTGAAAGTGATATCGTAGATATCAGCGAGGGGGGAGATGATGTATGTATTAAGTGTCCTCATCTTAATGGTAACAGATGTATCTATACCAAGGACGCAGATGAAAACATAAGAAAAATGGACAAGAGGGCCTTAAATCTGCTCAATCTCAGTCCGGGCACAAAGATCAGTTGGCAAGAGATAAGGAAGATGCTTCCGGGTATATTTCATGAATGGTATAAGGCAGAATGTATCAGATGCAGCTGGAGATGGGCATGTGAGAAAAACAGCCTTTATCAGCAGATGGTCCTTGCAGTGGATGATAACGACTGAGATGGTGATTTAGATAAACTCCTACTAAATATAATGTCCCAGATAACAGAAGAGACCTTTGAGCAAAATCTGCTTCTCTTTAAAGAGTTACCATTTGTTGACCTCAGAGGGACAACCTTTATAGATCCCTATGGTGTGGTCGGACTTCTCGAGATCGGAGAAGATCTTAAATCAAAAGGTGCTCAGAAAACCCTCTTTCTTCCTCAATCTGAAGATGTTCTTAAATATCTTGAGAGGATGGACTTCTTTAAATTCGCCGGCAGATACTTCAGGCTAGAGCCTTTGATGCCAGAAATATCAGAAAAATATTTAAGAAGCTCTTATTCGGATGTCCTCCTTGAGATCACTCCGATAGAAAAATCAGATGATATACATTTTATAGTAGGGAAGGTAAAGAGCCGTGCCCATGCAATCCTAGAAAGGCATCTCCATTATGATGAGAGGGCAATAAATGGTTTCATAGTAGCCCTATCTGAGGTATGCCAGAATATTATAGAGCACAGCAAAAACAGGGGATTTGTAGGGATACAAAAATATCATTTTAAAAATATAGGCAAGAATATCGTTCAGATCGCGGTAATGGATCTGGGTATAGGTTTTAGGAAATCCCTGTCAGAAAGGTTTTCTTTAAGGAATGACCTTGATGCTATTGAAAAAGCGTTACTCCATAGTGCATCCAGATATGAGGAGATAGGAAGGGGACATGGGCTGGCTTCGGTGAGGCGGTTTGTAAGTCAGTGGAATGGCAAGCTATCTATCCGATCAGGAACTGCAAAGCACTCCATAATACCTAAATGGTCATGGGGAACAGAGAAAGAAGAAGATCTCAGTTATTTCCCCGGCGCCCAGGTAAATATCCTCCTGCCTGAAATTTAGTTTCCATTTTTTTGTTGACAATTAAATTTAAATCTGCTTCAATTGATTCAATTGAACTATGACCTTTTTTAAACAGGAGGTATTTATGGCTAAAAATAAACCTTATGGAGATGATCACAGACAAGGTGCAGTCAAAGAGCGTTCTCAAGTTCATAATCCTCATAATGACCGTTGGATTAAGAGAGATACAGATACAGGAAAATTTATTGATCAGAAAGCGGATCAGGAACCGTTTAAGGGTGTGAGGAAGGAGAGGTAATCTGCATATGGAAGATAGCATTGGGGAAGTAGTGTATGGATTGAGAATAAACTGAATAATATTGGGCATTTTGAGAGGGTCTAGGTTATGAAGGATGATCTCGAAAGGGACGCATTAAAGGTCCATTTCAGGGAAACAGTCGAAAAATTTGAGCGATATTTCGATGACCCAGAGCAGTTCCATAAGATATTCACAGAGCTTGGATTTACTTATATTGAAGACGGCTGTGATGGCTTCTGCCCCGAGTGCAAGCAGATGTTAAAATGTGGTGAGGCATATAAAGAATCAAAGGATGGGTGGGAAGGGATATATTCGTAGTAGGTAATATTGCCTCCCTTGGTTGGCATGGGTCAGGGATAAAAAACATTGATCGTCAGATTTGGAGAAATAAAACTATGTACGACAATACAATTGCGCAAAAAATCTCACAACAGTATAAACAGCAACCGCTGACAGATTTTGTAAACGTAAAACCAGAAACTCCTCTTGATGCCCTGAATCTAAATTGGCGCGAACGAGATTTACCAGAGCATCAGCGAACAAAGCACGTCCATCGTTTACACCCATACCTTGGCAAATTCATTCCACAACTTGTAGAAATATTCTTGAGAAAATATAAACCAATCCTTGTTTATGACCCTTTTGTGGGAAGTGGAACCACTTTAGTTGAAGCAAATGCACTTGGAATAGATTCGATAGGTACGGATATATCCGTTTTCAATGTTTTACTCTCAAAAGTCAAAACTGAAGATTATAATATACCGCTTCTCGAAAAAGAGATTTACGAAATTCTTAATCGTCTCAATACATACAAAAGTAAGTTTTCTAAAGACGAAAAGGTAAATAAATTATTTTCAACAAAAAATGAATATATACAAAAATGGTTCGCCCCGAACACACAAAAGGAGCTTCTGTGCTACTTGCGATTGATTAAGGATTATACTTATCAAGATTTGCTCAAAATTGTTTTGTCGCGGTCTGCGCGTTCGGCACGGCTTGTTACGCACTACGATTTAGATTTTCCAAAGGAGCCTCAAACTAAGCCATATCACTGCTATAAACATCGCCGAATATGCCGACCCGTTGAGGAAGCGTACAAGTTTTTGTCGCGCTATACAATTGATACCCTCAATCGAGTCAAAGAATTTTCAAAGATGAAGACGAGGGCAAAAGTTGTAGTAAACCATGCCGATTCTCGCGAAGTAGAGTTATCTAAAGGTATTGATATGGTTTTCACTTCGCCTCCCTATATTGGTTTGATTGATTACCATGATCAGCACAAATATGCTTACGAATTGCTCGGCTTAAAAAATAACGAGACGCGAGAAATTGGCCCAGCAAAAAATGGCCAGTCAGAACAAGCCAAAAAAGAATACATCAAAAGGATAAATGAGGTACTGCTTCACACACGAGATTACATGACGAAAAATGCGCTGGCGCTTATTGTTGTGAACGATAAATACAAATTATATAAACCAGAAGATGCTGGCTTTAAGGAAATTGGTAGAGTCGAGCGGCACGTGAACCGTCGAACAGGACGCCGCGAAGGCGCATTCTATGAGAGTATTCTAGTTTGGCAAAAAATATGACAAAAGAGCAAGAAATGAAAGAAGCAATCCAATCCGTCATTAAGCTGGTGATGGAAAGGGTTATGAATAAAGTTTTAGTAGAGGACCCCTTCGTTAAAGAAGAACACAAAGCGAAAAGACCTCTTTATGCTGCTTTAGTACCGGATGAAATATTTAAGGGATCTCATTTTGAGAGGCGGTTCGTTACTCCCTTTGGAGACGTTTGGGAGAAACTTGCTATTGTAGCCGCCAATAAAGGCCTTGGTTATGGGGTGAAAGGATATAACATCGCTGGTAACATAAATGCTGAAAGATTACGTAGAATCCAAGAAGTATTAAATGATCTTGAACACCCTGAGAAAGGAAAGAAAAGAATTAAGCCGGATTGGGATAAGGAGTTGAACTATATCTTAGAAGGCAAAAGTGAAAAAATTATTCCTGTTCCTGTTAGATGTGATGTGTACGCAGAAGATAAGAAAAAGCATAAGAAATACGCTTTTGAGCTAAAAGCACCCTTGCCTAACAGCGATCAAACAAAGGTTAGCAAGGAAAAAATCCTAAAGCTATATAGCATGCAGCCGCGCCAAATAGATGGCGCTTATTACTCTTTGCCCTACAACCCTTTTGGGAAACGAGAAAATTACTCTTGGGCATTTCCTGCACGATGGTTTGATATGAAAAACGACAAAGTTGTTTTGATTGGAGATGAATTTTGGGAGAAGATTGGTGGCTTGGGAACCTACAAGGCATTTATTGATGCTATAAATGAGATTGGAGAGGAATACAAGAATCGAATTTATAGAGAATTTTTGGGGGTTGAACCCCCGCATACAAACCTAGAAGAAGGCAAGCTCTAAATATGTGAATTTCAAAGATTAGGGTCGATAACTTTAGTTTAAGGGTGAGAATCAAAGAGAACGTAAATATCAGGGCTTTTGCCGCAAGTTACTATAATTCTCTATCTTTTGCACTCTCTGAAATTTCTGGCAGAAGCTACGGCGGTGGAGTACTGGAGCTAATGCCCAGCAAGGCCGAAAAAATACTTTTGCCGTACAAAGATACTAATGCTTAAAAAACTAAGACAAACGCATTAAATAAGATGCTGAAATGAATTCAGCATGACATCAGAGAGAAAGTCATTCCGAACTTGTTTCGGAATCTCAAAAGGTTACGATGTCAATTAACTATTTGCGTTTGTATTAGAAGGTAATTAGGGATGAATAAAAAAATTGCTGCTAAAAATTCCGAGGCTATGACATCTCAATTATTTCAGCCATTCATGGCAAAATATCTGGTCGTAGTAGCGAACAAGGGCATAACCAGTGAAGTTAACCACTTCACGTCATTAGAAGAAGCCAAACAAGCCTTCGAAGAGATATCACATGATTATGGCTATGAACCTGAAGAGATAAACGGCTCTGGTTATTATGATGTTTCGATATGGGAATGGACTGAGGATAGATATGAGAAGGTGGATTGTTTCTTATAAATTAGGAAGAGGAAAAGCTTATGCCCCTGCCTGAGATAACAGAGGAAATAATTAGAAACCTATCCAATGATTCATCCTACTGGAAGGGTATGAATTATTATGATGATGGCAATCTCAAAAGGCTCTGGACTGAAGTGGATAAATATATTGCCCATGTTCAGGGGTATGAACTCTATACGGTTATGATATGGCAGGAGGGAGAAAAGATCAAAACCTCCTGCACCTGCCCTTACGACTTTGGAGGTATATGCAAGCATACCGTAACAACAATGATCGCCATTAATAGAGGTGAAGAGGTTGAAAGGGAAGAGAAGGCATTCAATGAAATAAGGGTAATGCTTAATAACTTACCGGGAGAGAGGGCAAAGGAGTTCCTCTTTGATCTATTACGCAAAGAACAAAAACTCAGGGATGATTTCAGGATCTTTGCGAAAGGGGAGGAGGAGACCGATAAGAGGGTTGAGGATTACAAGGGAGAGATCCATAAACTCTTTGGAGGACTGAGGGAGAAGCATCATTACTATCATGACAGCTATTATGACAGAGAGGATCATTCCCCTGTAGATGAAATAATCAATAAATTCATAGAGACCGCAGAGATATATTCCAAGCAGAAAAATTATAAAGAGGCGATCAAGATACATCGCGCCATTTATGAGTCCTGCCATGAGGCACTTAACGATGAAAGGTTAGAAGATTTTCATGATGATATATCATACGAGATAGAGCCTGCGCTAAAGAGAATAGCGGAAAATATCGGTAAATTGGAGATGTCTCTAAAAGAAAAGAAGGCGTATCTAGATTATCTCGTTGAGTCTTATAAGGCAGATAAAGATTGGGGCGCCGAGGTTTTTGAGCATGTCTTCAGGGAATGCATAAAGACCCCTGAAGAGGCAGGATATATCCTAAATAAGACAGCCTCCATACCTTTAGACCCTCTTATCAAATTTAATCTCCTTTTAATAAAGGGGGATCTTGATGAGATTATCGCCTTTGGAGAGGCTAAGTCTTCAGAGCAGCCGGAAATAACACTCAACCTCTCGAGCATATATTTAAAGCAAGGGCTAAAAGATAAGGCCATTGAGACTGCTGAGAAGGGGGTTAGTCTCTTTGATAATGGGGATGAGAGATTTCCATTAGGTTTTTCTCATAGAGATCAAAAGATACTCTTAAGAAAACTACTAGATTGTCTGTATGACCGGGAAATGGTGCCCGGAAAGGTCATAGAAAATATTCTAAATCTTCTCCATCTTGAAAAAGAGATCGAATATTATCATAGATTGAAAGAGCTACTAAAGACAGATAAGGAGAGAGCAGATTTGATAATAAAGCTAGAAGGGATATTAAAGGAGCAGCCAGAAATGCTCTTTAAAATTTACTCAATAGAGGAAGACCATGAGCGGTTGCTCATCCTTGCCAGAAAAAGTCTGGATTATGATCTGTTTCATCCTATTGTTAATAAAATCAAGGAGAAATACCCTGATGAATGTTTTGAGCTTTATAAAAAGAAGATAAATAAATACCTTGAGAACGCAAGCAAAAGAAATGTTTATCAGCAGGCTTCGTACTGGTTAAAGCTAATGAAGCAGATCCCTGAGAATGCCGAGAAGTTTAAACGGTATATTGACCATATAAGGATGAAATATAAAAGAAGACATGCCCTGATGGATGAGTTAAAGGATATTTGATAAAGATTAAGGGAAAGATGCAGATATACAACCTCTATAATTTCCTCAAAGAAGAACTCAAAAATGGCTCAAACGACCTTGTCACTAGGCCATCTGGCCAGGTGATAAGGGAGAGGATCGAGATGGATATTAAAAAAGAGAAGGAAGGTGAGGTCATAGCCCTTGATTTCTCCAAGATAGGAATTATCGATTATTCATGCGCTGATGAAATAGTGGCTAAGCTTATTTCACGCTTGATAGGCGGCGAATATGGCGACAGATATATTATTTTGACAGGCCTTAATGAAAACCAGAGGGAAAACATTGAGGTGGCGCTTGAAAAAAAGGATCTGGCAATTATGGCCAGGATGAAAGATGGATCAAGCTTGGTTTTGGGAATTCTTAACAACTACCTCAAAGAGACACTGAACCTGATCCTAAAAAAAGAGAAGATCACAGCAAAAGAGCTGTCAGAGATCATGAGGCTTGAGGCGAATACAAGTGGGACAAGGCTATTAAATCTACATAAAAAAAGGCTTGTCAGGAGGAGGGCAGAAAAAAGGGGTGAAGGAAGGGTCCTGGTATATCTGGCCTGTCTATAGATAGAAAGAAATGGTCGTGGGGATGCAATCCCCAAAAAGATCCGGACTCCATCCCCACTTTTACAACCAAACACTAGCAGCGGTTTGGCTATACCTTGCCGAACTCCTTAAGTGTGGAGGCGACTACCAGGGTCTCGGATGTCAGGAGACCTGACCCTGCAATATACTTCATGACCTTGTTCGCCTCATTCATATCCTTGGCCTCCCACTCAAATACAAGATCATACCGGCCATAGGTTACATAGGCCGATTTCATACCCTTGTAGCAAGCAGCCGGAAGGTCTTTTTCTATCTTTCCCCATGCCCCGGGGCTTACCTTTGCTAAGGTTAGGAATTTCATCATTTATAACACCTCCTTAAATTTAAAAAGAATGGATTTTTGTCCTGATTGCTCAGGAGATGCCCTAGCGAGATATTTTTATTTTACCATATCAAGGGTGAGTTTAAAAGCGAGGTAGCGGGTATCTACCCAGCGAGCAAAGCGAGCGTTGAGGGGGAGGCTCCATCCGGCTTTGCCGGTGGAGGGGGCGACGCAAGCCCCTTAAAGATGTTGCAGAGATGCTATTTTTTCACTATCCTGATCTCTTTGTTCTCTTCGTCGAGGCCATCCACTATGGCGCCAAGGGCAAGCATCATTGTAAGGTACTCTATCACCTCATCTGTGATCACCTCCCCAGGCACAAGGATCGGTATGCCTGGCGGATAAACGGTCACTATCTCTGAACTTATCTCTTCCTTTGCATCCTTAAGGAGGATATTTACGTGATCGGAAAAAAATGCCTCTCTTGGTGAGATGTGGGCCCTGTTGGTAAATAGAGGAAGCCCTACCTTTTCCATAGGATATTCATTATTCTTGCTGTAAAACTCCTTTGATGTCTCTTTTAAGGCGTCAACAAGGCGGTTTAGATCATCTCTCCTGTCGCCTATACTGACTATTACCAGGATGTGGAATGGATCAGCCATCTCCACCTGGATATTATATCTGTTGTTTAGTATCTGTGACACCCTGTACCCTGAGACACCAAGGTCCTTAACGCTGATAGTAAGCTTGGTCACATCGAACCCCCCCATCTGCGAGAAGAGGGAATTGGTGATAATGTCCTTACCGAAGCAGACAAGACCGGGTATCCTGTTTATCTTGCCCCGTGCCTCCTCGGCCAGCCTTATCGCCTTCTCCAGGAGCTTTTCTCCCTCTGTAGCCATCTGCATCCTTGCAAGGTCCAGGGATGCCATAAGGATATATGAGGGGCTTGTGGTCTGGACGAACCTGAGCACATTAGTCAGGGTTATGGGTTCTACCCTGTCTCCCTTGGCGTGGAGCATTGAGGCCTGCGTCATACCGCCGATGATCTTATGCGTCGATTGAACACACAGATCTGCCCCTGCCTCCATGGCAGAGATGGGAAGGTCCGGATGGAACTTCAGGTGTGGTCCGTGGGCTTCATCAACAAGGACTATCAGTCCCTTCTCGTGGGCATACGGGATGATCCTCTCAAGGTCAAGGCAGATACCGTAATAGTTTGGGCTTGTCAGAAAGAGCGCCTTTGCCTCAGGGTGACTGTCAATGGCAGATTTTACAGAATCAAATGTTACATTTAATGTGAGCTTGAGATTCTCGTCTATCGCCGGATGAAAAAAGAGGGGCCTTGCACCGCTCAAAATAAGTCCGGCGAGGGCAGACTTATGGGCATTCCTCGCCACAAGCACATAGTCACCAGGGTTACATGTAGCCATCACCATCGCATGGATACCGCCGCTGGTCCCGTTGACCAGGAAATGTGAGCGGTCAGCACCGTAGGCCTTTGCTGCAAGCTCCTGGGCCTCCTTTATTACCCCTTTCGGCTTCTGGAGGGAATCGACCTCATCCAGGGTGGTTAGATCGATCGAAAAGATCTTGGGCCCTACGAACTTTCTGAATCTGGTTGATATCCCCTTCCCGCTCTTGTGCCCTGGTGTATGAAATGAGACCTTCCTGCTTTCTGCCAGACCAACCATGGCATCAAACAGGGGGGTCTTGAGCTGCTCGTCTATCTCCATAGGATGCTAGAAAAGAAAGGGCAAAACCCAAATGTCAAATAACAAAATCCAAATGTAAAAATTTGAACTTTGTAATTTGTAATTTGAGCTTTGAACTTTGCAATTTGACATTCCTTCAGTGATAAGTAAAGAGGGGATAATTATCCTCGATGACCCTCTCCTCGCTCTCAAGCCTCTTTGTGATATGTTTTGGGAAGAGGAACTGGCCCTTATGAATAGCCCCATTATAGTACCTCAACTCACCTTTGACCCTCTCCAGTGCCCTCTCCTCGATCTCCTCAGGGGAGATACCCTGAGGATCTATGACCTTTGAGGCGAGGGTAAATCCCCATGGCAGGCCGAACGATGGGATTGCGGCCTGATACGGACGCACAACCGGGAAGGCCGTCTTCAGGGTTTGATGGACCGAGGAAAAGTTTAAGAGATTGGTTGCAGAGGTAGTGCCTGCCTGGAGCGAGATTATCCCGTCTCTTGTGAGCCTCCTGTGCACCATTGAATAGAACTCCTTTGTATAGAGGAGATAGGCAGGACCCTCTTCTACCGGCTCAGAGATATCTATTATGATGATATCATACTGATCCTCGGTCTCTTCCAGATATTTCCTGGCATCCAGATACTTAAGCTCTGTCCTTGGATCCTCGAACGACCCCTGGTGCCATTCCGGGAGGTATTTCTTGCAGCTCTCCACTACCTCCTCGTCTATATCAACCATAAGCACATATTCAACAGATTTGTAGCGCAAGACCTCGCGGAGAGTGGCCCCTTCCCCTCCGCCAACTATGAATATCCTCTTTGGATTTGGGTGTGTGAGCATGGCCGGATGAACTAAGGCCTCATGATAGATGAACTCATCCGCCTCACTGGACTGCATCTTTCCGTCAAGAACCAGGCAGCGGCCGTAACTCTTCGTGTCCATTATCTCCATCTGCTGGAACCTGGTCTGCCTGGAATATATAATGGTGTTTATCCCATGTATATGCCCTTCATCAGGGCTTAAGTAATCAAAGAGCCATTTGTAACTCTTGGGCTCCCCCATAGTTGTATACCTCTTTGACTTGTTTATGAGGAAGCTTTACATCGCCATTTGAAATTATTCCCCTCTTCATTTCTACAACAGACGGTCTCCGTGACTTGAATTTTTCAATCAGATATGACGCGGCTATAGCAGGCTGGAGCGTCTCGCCACACGTAAAAATATCTACAGCTGCAAAACCATATTCGGGCCAGGTGTGGATCGTCAGGTGCGACTCCGCAATAACAACCACACCGCTGATACCAAAGGGACTAAATTTGTGAAAACAGGTCTCGATAATTGTTGCCTTTGCCTCTTTTGCCGCAGAAACCAAGGCCTCTTCGACCTTTTTTACATCATTTAAAAGCTTTAAGTTGGTGCAATCTTTCAACTCCACCAACAAATGCGTCCCTAAAGCATACAATCTATTTGCCCCCTTTCGTAAGATTAATAACTTCATATGCCCTTAAATCCCCGTTATACAACTTCTGTATCTTAAGGACTCACCTCCTCCTTGCCCGGTAAAACATGTTGGGCTGAAATTCCTGTCCTAATCAACAGATAAATTGATGTATATATAATACAATAAATTTAAATGTCAAGAAAAAAATGAGAAAAAAATGAGACTCGCTTACAGGTTCATTTATTGACGGTCGATCAAAAAGCAGATAGAATTGAAAAATGGCTCAAAAAATTCTTAAAATGCAGAGGATCGGCATCATAGCAAAACCGCATAGACCTGAGGTTAAAAAGGTCTTAGACGGTCTGCTCCCCTGGCTGGCAGAGAGAGGGATAGAGGTATTTCTGGATACCGACACGGCAGCCACTGCGGGGCTTCCTTCTGCTGTTCAGAAGTCCAGGATCCCATCCCTTGTCGAGATGATAATCGTCCTTGGAGGAGACGGGACACTCCTCAGCGTGGCAAGACTCGTTGAGGGAAAGGATACCCTGATACTCGGTGTAAATCTTGGAGGGCTGGGTTTCCTCACAGAGATAACCCTGGACGGGGTATATACTGCGCTCGAAAAGATCTTCCGGGAGGATTTTATAATAGACGAGAGGATGATGCTGAAGAGCAATATCCTCAGACAGGGCGAGCGGATAGCGCAGTCTACCGTATTAAATGATGTCGTGATAAGTAAGGGCTCGCTGGCCAGGATGATCAATCTTGAGGTCTATATAAACTATCAGTTCGTCACCGGCCTGAGGGCTGACGGCCTTATTGTATCTACCCCGACCGGCTCAACTGCCTACTCCCTCTCTGCCGGCGGACCAATCGTACACCCATCCCTTGATGCTATGATCATAACGCCTGTATGCCCTCATACCTTAACTAACAGGCCGATTGTTGTCCCAGGTGATGTCGGGGTTGAGGTAATATTAAAATCAAAGGATGAAGGCGCCGTGGCTACGTTCGACGGTCAGGTAGGATTCTCCCTGAGGGAGGAGGATGTAGTCGAGATAAAGGCGTCAGAACAGAAGATCAAGCTTGTCGGATCTCCTGACAGAAACTACTTCGGGATACTGAGAGAAAAATTAAAATGGGGAGGGTGATGAGATCCGGACGGCACAAACCAATCAAATATATCCTTCCTATAGTCATACTTTTTTTATTCATATTCTACATAGAGGCATTTGAGCTGGAATTGCGCAGGTCGGACCATATATCCATTAATAGGGTTAAGCTGCCAAAGGGGAATGAATCTCTCTGGTCAAACTGGTCGATAGGGGCAATAATTAAGGCGCTTTTAATCGACGGGGACTACATCTGGATAGGTACATCTGACGGGATAATAAGGTATAACAAGGCAAACGAAGGTCAGGTGGTCTATACAATAAAGGACGGACTAAGGAGCCAGTCGATCCTCTCCATAGTCCAGGACAGAGATGGCGTCAAGTGGTTTGGCACAAATGGCGGCGGCCTTACGAGTTATGATGGAAAGAGATGGAAGACCTATGACAGCAAGGATGGGCTTGTTGATGAATATGTCTGGTCCCTTGCCTTTGAGCCTGACGGGACTATGTGGGTCGGGACATGGTACGGCGTAAATAAGATAAAGAGGGCTGATGAGAGACCTTGGGGAAGATATACGCTTGAGGTCCTCGCAAACGAATGGGTCTATGTAACCATGGTAGACAAAGACGGGACTAAATGGTTCGGTACAGAAGGGGGCGTTAACAGCTTCGACGGGAGTGTCTGGCGGACATGGACACACAAAGACGGCCTGGGCGCCGATCAGGCACTGATAGAGAAGGAACTTGGAAAGAAGATTGAACTCCTCCCAAGCGGAAAGAGGCACAGGGAACATGAGATAAAGGCCAACGAGTATAACCCGGACTATGTCGTCTCCGGTGTGGTGGATCGGGAGGGGAATAAATGGTTCGGGACATGGGGTGCGGGTTTGAGCAGGTTTGATGGAAAGAGCTGGAGGACCTATACCATGTCGGACGGTCTTCCTGGAAACATGATCCACTCCCTTAAGCTGGATTCCAGGGGAATCCTCTGGATCGGGACTAACGGCGGGGTCAGCAGGTTTGATGGAAAAGGCTTTAAGAATTATAAGATGGAGGACGGCCTCTTCTCGAACACTGTTTACTCTATTGCAATAGATCAGGATGGGACTAAATGGTTCGGCACATTCGGGGGGGTAAGCAGGTTTATGGAGAGGTAGATACCCACGGGAAGGGGGGTCTACCTAGTGAGCAAGGGGAAGCACTAACCTCCTATTTATAGGGGTTTGCGTTGCCATCCTTGCCCCTCATCTTGACCTTGACTGGCGACCCGACGATCTGGAATCTGTCTATAATCTTATTCTCAAGGAATCTGATATATCCCGTTTTTATCCCCTCAGGACGGTTTGAGAATATTAGAAATGTTGGTGGCGACGAACCTATCTGGGTGATATACTTTACCCTAACCCTCATCCCTTTGTAAGAAGGAGGCGGTTTTGTGGATAGGATCTCCTCAAGCATCTTGTTTAAGGATGAGGTGGAGGCCTTCAGGGTAAATCCCTCCATCACCTGATCTATTAATGGAAAGATCTTTTCCAGATCCTTATGTTTTTTGGCGGAGATGAACAGATGGGGCGTATTAGAGAGAAAGGGGAACCTCCTGCTGATCTCCGATTCAAACTTCTTTTTTGCCAGAGGGTCAGATAAAACCATATCCCATTTGTTAATCAGGAGAATAAGCCCCCTCTCCTTTAAGACCATCCCTGCTATCTTTGTATCCTGTTCCACTATCCCCTCCACGGCATCGATCAAAAGAAGGGCGATGTCCGCCCTTGTAAGCGTCCTTGTTGCCCTCGAAACAGAGAACCTTTCAGCCCCGCGCTCAATCTTGCCCCTGCGGCGTATACCAGCTGTATCTATGAAGAGGTAGTTTTTCCCGCTATGCACAACTGTCGTATCTATCGGGTCTGTTGTTGTCCCCGGCACCTCACTTGTCACCATACGCTCCTCCCCCAGAAGGGTATTGATAAGCGTCGATTTACCGACGTTCGGCCTCCCGATCACGGTGATCTTAGGCAATTTCTCTTCTGCCTCTTCTGTATATACAGACCTTGGCAAAAGGGAGCAGACCTCTTCCATAAGATCATCAATACCATATCCATGCTCCGCTGATACAGGGTATATAGGATCTATACCCAGTTGATAGAATTCATATACCTTGTCCCTTGCCTTCGGCCCGTCAATCTTGTTTACAGCGTAATAAATGGGTTTCTTGACCTTCCTTAAGATCTCGACGATCTCCTTGTCCCCCTCCGTAACACCCTCCTTCCCGTCAAGGAGAAAGATTATCTGGTCAGCCTCAGCCATTGCCTCTTCTGTCTGCCTCCTTACCTTGGCCGTAATCCCTTCATCGCCTTCCATGATTAAACCCCCTGTGTCAACCAGATTAATCTCCTTGTCAGTATAACTACATCTTGCATAGTTCCTGTCCCTCGTCACACCGGGCTGGTCCTCCACAATAGCAAGTCTTTTTCCCAGAAGCTTGTTAAAAAAGGTCGACTTTCCGACATTGGGTCTGCCTATTATTGCAATGAGAGGTAATTTCATATCTTTCATTTAATTAAGACCTTGAACATAGGAACACTACATTATCCGAAAAAAACTTAGAGACTGAAATTTTTCGGCATACCTTTAAATCGGCCTTTTCAAGCTCCCCGCATATCTCGCTTACAGAAAGCCTCCTCCTCATCTTCGGTGTCCTAATCAGATATCCTATCCGGCGAAATAATGATTTTATAGGATTGGGGTAATTATAGTCCACGATTACCCATTTCTTACTCACACGGGCCATCTCTCTGAGCATAGCAATCCTCCCTTCCCCTGTGGGGACATGGTAGATAAACCGGATAGATGCCACACAGTCAAAGCTTGCAGACTTGAAGGGCATATGTTCTGAATCGAGCCGTACGTTCCCCATCCTGTTATTTATTCCTTCAGGTCTCCTCCTTGCCACCTCCATCATCTCAAAGGAGATATCCGCCCCGAGCCACTTAATACTCCTCCCCGCAAAGAGCGGAACCAGGCGCCCTGTCCCGCATGGGACATCAAGAACCAAGCCTCCCTCTTTAATCTCCCTTAAGACTTTATCTACTGCGTCAAGCGTATACCTGTTTTTTATATACCCGGATATCCCGCCGTATCTTATCCTGTCGTATCCGGCTGCATATGCGCTATTCTGATATTTCCTTTTTGCCCGATATTCAACCATTATTCACCACCTTTTCGCAGACAAAAACAACCTTTTCAGAAAAAACAGGAACAACCTGAATAGACGTGTGAACCTTAAATCCAAGCCCGGCGAGTTCCTGTCGTATTTCCCGCAGAGTTGATCTTTTTTTTTCTCTTCCGAGGCCAAGGAAAGCCCCAATCTTCCTAATAAAGGTCTTGAAAGTGGAATGCCGGAAGTCGACAATTACCCATCTTCCAGTGATTCGATGCATTTCAGAAAGCACTTTTTTCCGGACCGCCCACGGGAGATGGAACATGAACCGGATAGAGAGAATACAGTCAATACTGCTATCTCTAAAAGGTATATGTTCCGCGTCACACTGAACATACCCATGATGGTTTAAATAAGGTCTGTTTTTGTTTTTTGAGACCATCATCATCTCATGGGAGATGTCGGCGCCAAAGACATTGTAACCTTTCCTGCTGAGAAAGGAATAAAACCTGCCGGTTCCGCAGGGGAGATCCAGGATCGATTCTATAGGACCTATAAATGATAATCCCTTGCCTATGGCCCGTTTTTTTGTCCAATTTTTCAGTCTGCCATGTATTCCTTTGTAGCGGATTTCATCGTAACTGGATGCCTTTCCGATATTCCGGTAGCTCTCCCTGGCCGTATACTCTTTTTTGGTAGCCTGCACCTCGCCCATCAATTAAACTTTTTGATAATCATTGATCCAGAGATCCATCCCACAGGATATTCCTTATACAAGGAAGATCTAGATAATTCTTAATCTTCCGGTGCATCCGGTAATGTTTCCAATCCTTTATAGTTATAGTCTTCTGCAAGACAAAGGTTCCATGATTTAAGTGATCGACGAGACGCATCATCTCCTCAACAGGTATAAACCTTGCCGTATAACCATTGTTTGTCAATGCATTATGGATATTTTTCCCGGCAGTATCGTTGTTCAGGAAATGAAGGTTCAATCTACTTAAAATATCCAGTCGGTAGAGGGCACAATGAGTGCGGATAAACTTCCTCTCTTCAAGGGTATGTCCGGTAAGCCAATTTTTAACCCTTTTCACATCGGTTAAGCGTTGAAACAGAATCTCAATGGGCGATTTAACCTCCAGCTTCCAGGTCCCAATTGCCCCGATATTCTCGTCTTCTTCTATAAAATCGACAAGTCGATTAAGCCATTGCGGATGTTTTGCAATTGTATCCGAATGGAGTGAAAGGACATAGGGGGCATTGGTCTGAGATATCCCAATATCCAAGGCCGCCTGGTGAGCAAGGGATCCGGAGCCTTCGGTTTCCTTTCCACGGGCAATTAGTTTGATCCACTTTAGAGACTGAAGATACGCTATAGAGTCGTCCCTGGAGTAATTATCAACCACGATCACCTCGTGGGGATAATTAGTAAATTTCCTTATGCTCCTTAAACAGATACGGATCAACTCCAGCGTTTGAAAGTGTGGAATAATAATGGCAACTTTTTTTTGTGTTACACTCATATCAAACAATTCTTCTAATCAAGGGATCCAAGGCGCGCCTTTACCGCTTCCCATACCTTATCCACCGGGATCTTCCGCATGCAGTGGTTTGCTCCCTGATCGCATTCCCTGCTGTGCCCGTAAGGCCGGCAGGGACAATCCTGACTAAAAATAGCATGAATCTCTCCCCTGGGATACCAATTCCTCCAGTCAGTTAAACCAAACAACGCAATAGTCGGGGTTTCGAGGGCGGCCGCAATATGCATGGGGCCGCTGTCATTCACCACGCAAAGCGCCGCCATCTTAAGAAGACAGGCCAATTCCCTCAGATCAAACGCTCCGGCAAGATTAAAAGAAGGGAGATGGATCCCTTTTTGAATCTTTTCAACCGCCTCGAGGTCAGAAGGACCGCCAGCCAATACCAGTTGCACATTAAGCTCCTTTAAGATCTTACTTCCCAGTGCAGAAAAATATTCCGCTGGCCAGCTCTTATACCATCTCCTTGCGCCGGGATGAAAGACTACAAATGGGTGATCAGTCGCAAGGCCTTTTTCCTCTAACTTTTTTCTAGTTCTTGTCATCTCCTCCGTGGTCAAAAATAATCTCAATCCCCTATTTTTTATAGGATATCCTATTGCCTCGGCAATGGCAAGATGATGGTCTATCTTGTGGAGCGCGCATTCATCAGCATTAATCAAGATATTATATAATAAATGGTTTCGGAGAAGACTCTTCCCATGATATCCGATCCTCATAGGCGCTCCACTGATATAGGAGATAAAGGCTGACCTGTCGGCATCAGTTAGATCAATCACAAGATCAAATTGTTTGCTCCGAATATTACATAGGAAGCGGAGGTGCTCTTTAGAGCGTAGGGTCGTACGATCAAGCGCCAACACCTCATTTAACGATGGATTTTCATAGAGAACGGGCTCTGTGCCTGAATTCACAAGCATGCTGACCGATGCCTCCGGAAAGGCATCCTTAAGGTGATCTAACAGGGGTGTTACTAAGAGCGCATCACCTATATATCTTAATTTAATCACCAGGATCTTCTTAACCCCGTTACGGAGCTCCTTTAAGATGGAAGGACCCTTGGCGATAACCTTTTTGATGAGTCTGGCCCTGCTCTCTATCTCGATCTTCTTTATGAGTCTATCCTCCAGCCCTAAAAACTCTCTTTGCCCCTCGAGGTAACGTCGCATCCACCAGAGACGCTCCTTCTCCTGAATCAATCCCGTTAATGCCCTGTTTAACCGGTTTAGATCCTTAATCTTTTTAGTAGAACCCAACCTGCGATGGAGGCGAGAGGCTTCGAGGTCAATGAAGTAGATTTTTGGTCCTTTGTCTTCTTTCCCGACTAAGATATTCCCCCCCTTGAGATCGGCATGGTAGAAACCATTTTGATGTAAAGTTCCAATCAGATGGATAAGTTCCGATAGAACCTTATCTCTTTGAACCTTATCAATGAAGGGATCATTGAGATAATCTGTCAGGGATCGGGCATCGGGTAAAAACTCTGTGACTAAATAGCTCCTCTGCAAAATCCCGCATAATCTCCTCTCAAGAAGGACAACAGGTCTTGGCGTGGGGAGGCCTTTGGAGATAAGTAACAATGAAAAGCGCCATGAGCGCGTCAGACTCGAATTGAAAAGGAAATTCTTGATCCACTTTAACGGCTGGAAGCTCTTGAGGGGATTATCCTCCTTTACAAGAATTTCCTTAACTGACGCCTCATGCAAAAAGGAGAGATGATACCATCTACGGGTTTGCGTTTTTCGGACGAGATAAGATTCATCCAGATTCCTCAGAAGGGTTTCAAGTAAAGAAGGAGGGAGGCCTTCGGATAAATACCCGGTATAAACCCCATCTACCAGATCCAAACGGATAGGCTGCTCCTTCATGTTGATCGGAGCACATAAACAGTTACAACAGATGGGCCGGCGTCACCTCTTGTTTGATAAACCTCTTTTAATGAAAGAGGCTGCAACGCCTTAAGGGCATCAGCAGGGATATTTGCAATTTCGTCCTTCACGATCACTACAAAATCCGGCTTACTTTCAAGGATAAATGAAACAATCTCTCCTGGGTCAGCCAATTGAATATGCCGACCTTGCGCATAGTATGCCACGCGGGAATCTGTAGAGAGTATGGAAGGAGAAGTCATTTTTTGAGAATGTATCCAGAAACCAGCGTCTTTAAGCGACAATTTGTCGACCCGGTGGCCAGAAAGGGTCTTTGGCAAAAGAATCCCTATCGTTAGAACTATCAGAAATGTCTGGGCGGATAATCGCAAATTAATATTTCTTAACTTCAATAGGGATTCAAAGCGCTTGCAAAGCTCCAAAAAGCCTGCTGCCGCCCAGGGAAGAAATATCGGCACCAGTTGAAGGAGGTGTCGTCCGTCTACATAAAGAAACGCCATAGCCATAAGATAGAGGATGAAAAAGATAGCAAGGAAGATCTCGCCCTCAAGATGGTATGAAAAGAACTTTTTCTTGATCAGAAGATATATTACAAAGGAAAAGAGAAGTTGATGGAGGATGCCGGTAAATTTAAGGATCAGCAAAAAGAATGTCTTGAAATATCGAAATACGAATCCCGATAGATTTTTTGTCTCCACCCACCCGCGGAATGACCATACAGGAATCCTTTGATCTTGATAGGTCTTCACCTCAGAATGGGAGGCGTCGGAGTTTATAGCGCCTTTTAATCCGCTGTCAGCAATCATGTCTCTCTTTGCGTTTATACGCCATTCCCCTGTTATCTGGTGGACCTGGTAGAGATATATCGTCCCCAGGAAGAAAAAGGGTAGAAAAACGCATAGGGTCTTGCCTAAGAACAAGAGGGAAGGCTTTTCCTTATGAAGCCGCATATGGATCGGGAGCCAGACTATAAAACTGACAAAAAGTCCGATCCCTTCGGGCCGAGTCAAATATGCGAGAACAGCTAAGAACCCAAAGGAAAGGAAATAAATGAGATCTTCATGCTTGAGGGCCTTCCATGCCATGTAAAGGGCAGAGACAAAGAAAAAGATATAGGTCGATTCCGATGTGACCTCGCCGCCATGCTGAACCAAGAAAGGCTGAAAGGCAAAGAAGATAGCACCCCACAAGGCGATCTGCCTTCCAAAGATCTCTTTGGTCAGACCATAGAAAGGAAGCAGGGCAAGCGTCCCCATCAGCACTGAAACTGCCTGGCCTGCATATTCTACATTTCCGATCAATCTGTAAAATATCGCAATTAGGATAGGATATACGGGTGGGTATCCTTCCAGGCCTTTTACAAATTCACCTGAGGAGATATGGATGGCATTCTGCATATAGATGATGCTATCTTTGGCTATGACAGGCGTATGGAAAGCAGCATAAAGACGGATAATAAAGGCAATTACCAGAAGAAGAGGTATTTGGTGTTTTATTAACCTATCAATACTATAAGTCTTCAACTTTTATATACAGCCCTTAATAATTCGATGAATATTGGGGCAGTATGATGCAGGGAATACTTCTCCTCTAAAATCTCCCGACCTCTTCTGCCCATCGCCTTTCTCAACCTAAAGTCTTCAATGAGAACAGACAGTTTCGAATACCACTCTTCTGGCGAATTAGCCAAAAAACCATTTTGGCCTTCTTTTACAATTTCTTTATTCGCCCCAACCGGGGAGCAGACAACAGGGAGGCCCAAAGCCATATACTGAAGGAGCTTAAAACCGCACTTGCCCCTGGTCCAGGGACTATCGGGAAGTGGCATCAATCCGATATCGAAGCCCTGAAGGTCTGTCACCTCATCCTCGATCCTCCACCTCTTTTCTATCACAGGCATCCTCTCTAGTCTTATAAAATCATCAGCAACGATCTTTAGCTCAACATCATGATATTTTAAAAACAATCTATCAAGCGTCTTTCCAATATCCTTCAGATACTTCAGATTCGGTTTGCTTCCAATCCAGCCCAATATAATCTTATCATTAATGGCAATGGCCTGGTCATCATTAGGTTTATACATCTCAGCATCTATTACTGTTGGGAGAAATTCAACCCTATTATTATACCTTCTGGTCTCCTCCATAATGTATGAGTTGCCGGCAATAACTAGATCGCTAGTCCGTGCGATTGCCTGGAAGTTAAGCCATCTCGTAAAAGACCTCCGGTAATCATCCCCTGCAGGCCTGTACATTACAGCATCATCCAGATCGTATATAAGCTTATGCGCCATTAATTTAATGTAAGCTAATTCCCAGGGCTGAAAAAGCTTCTTTTGGATAAATGTTATATCATAATTTTTTAGTGTCTTAAAAAGACGCCACCTTTCAAGGGTCAGTTTGGGAATCACTACAACCCTGGCCTCTATCCCGGCCTTTTCTAAAAAAGGTATATATTGTAATACCCTGTAGCGGCTACTGGCCATTTCCAAGCCGCCTATTATTAAAAAGGCAACCTTCACCCCTTATGCTCGGCATTACAAGCTACAATAGCTATCGACCTTGCAAAATCGATATCTAATAACTTAAAGAGGGGAAGCAAAGTGATCCTGCTTATATATTTTAAAATGGACGCACTATAAATACGATAGATTCCTTCTATATTAAATCCAACATACAGTAGCGCCCCTCCAAGATCGTCATACCTATATGGAGTTATATGATCAGGATCCCAAAAACGATGAGGATGATGAATATTGGGTGTAGTGACAATGATCTTACCCCCCTGCTTCAAAAGACCCTTGAGCCGATACAATAATTCTATGCCCTCATTGAATTTAATATGCTCAATCACCTCTGTCATTATAATCAGATCAAATAGTTCGTTAATTCCATCCAGGGAATAATAATCATGTTCATTCGCCTTATCAATATCCATAGTTTTGTAGGTTATAGAATGAAACTCTTCCTTTATCTTCTCCCCCAGATTTTTATTCGAGGCACCCACGTCCAGAATAGAATCATTCCCCTTTAATTCTTTATTAATAATCGTAAAAAGCCTCCTCTTTATCTTGAGTCTGTATACATTTGGAAAGTGCTTTCTGATCTCCTTACGATATCTATGGAAAATAGACCAACTTAATTCATTTAGAGCTATCTTAACAAGCACTTTTACACCTCGTATTTATCGGCATGAATGGATCATTTCTCCAAGAGGCCCAGGCGCTTCCTCGCCTCCCTTGTCTGATACATCCTTATGGTATGCTTGTCAATCCGCTCGGTCTTCTTTTGAATCATCTTAATAATCCTGAGATCAACCTCCTCCAGTCTTCTTCCCCCCTCGTAGAACTTATAAAAAAGCAGGCGGTCCCGCCCGGTAAATATTTCCTGAGGGGCGGAGTAGTTGAGAGATGCCAGGTCTTTGATCTTCCAGCGCCCCTTGAACCAAGGATATCTGATGACACGTTGAAGGTCAATGATCTTCAGATCAAACTTGCGAGAAATCTCCTTGAGTAAAATATGGGTTAAATAATAATCGCGGTGGTAAAATCCGGCTTGGTTCATCTTTCGCGCCAGCAAGGCTACTTTCCTAATCAACTCTCTTTTAATCTGAGGCCTCTCTTTTTCCGGATACCTGATGAGCGTTGAGGGAATCCATTTTTCCATCGGTTCATATCCATTTAGCGCCTCAGTCATCAAAAACGATTCCCGGGAAAACCATGTTCCCCCCTCTCCCATGGCTACAGGGACCATGGTCGGAAGGCCTGCTTCATGAAAGGCAAGGATGCTATTCCATTCCCGGCGACCCTCAGAGGAATCATGCCATCTCTTCGCTATTGATGAAAAGGAAAATGAAGAGCAATGTCTCTTTAGATAAAAGAGGCACTCTTCTCCTTTTTCATTTTTCAGCATTAACCTCTTGATCGTTCTTGCCCTTATCTGCTTCAAGGTAATCCCGTTGTGATATGTCATGATCTGATCATAAGAAAGGAGGTGATTCTTCTTTAATATTGGAAGTAAGGCACGGTTTATAACCATAAGCGGCCTATGAGATATAATTTCCAGTGGGATCTTCTCCGCAGCAATCCGATGGTAAACCTTCATGATCTTTTTAGTATGATCGGCCTTTGAAAATGACATGGCAGTTTCAGATGCCTTATCGCCCATCTGGGAATGGCTTAAAAGCGACTGGATGATCTTCTTTACCATATCATCGATCTTATCGGCACGATCTATGATATATCCATTGACCCCTTCTTCGATTAGCTCGGATGCCCCATTTTGCCTCGTGGTAACAACGGGAAGACCGCAGGCCATTGCCTCAAGGCAGACATTTGCAAATGGATCATAATGGGTCGGAAGGACAAATAGGTCCGCAGCTCCGTAAAAAGGGGCTGTCTCCTTTGCAGGACCGACAAATACAAGTGCTTCTTCCAAACCCAGTGCTCGCGCTGTCTTTCGATATGGCACTGGATCCCCTTTCCCTACTACCATAAGCCGGAGGCCTGGAAATGAGGTCCTGACCAAAGGTAGACTCCTGATCAATTCTGAAAGGCCCTTCCTTGAAAAGTTCATTGAAACAAAAAGAAGAAGCGGCGCATCCTCAGGGATATTATAGGACTTGCGGATCTCTGATCGAAACATCTTTGCGCCTCGGTTAAAGGTATCCAGGTCAACACCATTGTAGATAACCTCGATCCGCTCTGGATGGACTGAATAGTAACTCTCGGCCTGTTGCCGGCATAGATTCGAATTGGCAATCACCAAACGGCACATACCCGATTGTAAGATCCTCTTCTCAAAAACCAGGTTGAATATAAATACCGGACGGGAGAGAAGACACAAAAGACGTATGATGGGATTTGGGTATCGAAGGGATATCCAGTGACGGAAAAGACCATCACTCATCCTATAGATATCGGCCGGGTAGGTCTGGGCGAGAGAATAAACGATATCAAATTGTTCAGGCTTAAGCTGTCGCCGGCACCTCCAGTGAAACGAAAGAAGCTTTAA
The DNA here is from genome assembly GCA_016234185.1 of Nitrospirota bacterium. Classification (GTDB taxonomy): domain Bacteria; phylum Nitrospirota; class Nitrospiria; order JACRHA01; family JACRHA01; genus JACRHA01. The sequence continues at coordinate 6,586 of JACRHA010000071.1, read as the reverse complement.
AAACCTCGGGCCTATGCCCATCGGGACGCGATGAAATATTATTCTTTTTCCTAAGCTGACCGGAGGATTGGGAATGTCCCATAGATTGGCAAAGACATGGACCTCATGGCCTTCATTGAGCAATGCATCGGCCAAGTTTACAGCATAACGCTCTGCCCCGCCTTTGTCCCTAGAATATATCTTGGTTATTATTGCAATCTTCATGGCAGATAATTATAGAGCAGCATCTTAAAAACAAAAAGGAGTATACCGCCCAGGATCGCAATCCAGGTGTTTTGTTCCCTGTGTTTTTTAACGAGAGACCAGTCAAAGAATCCACTCGAGAAGGCAGGGCGGTAAACTTTAGGAAAAAAACGGGGAACCTTTTTTTGATAGGCCTTAAAGCTATCCCCGTAGCGATCAGCCAGAAACCTCTCCTCCTGAGTAATCGTTGCGTCATATATAAAGAAAAAGAGTGGAATAAAGATAAAAAAAAGGAGTAAGACCCCGGACATTATTACAAATCCGAGGCCAAGGATAAAATTCCCAAAATAGAGCGGGTTGCGGGTGAACAGGTAGGGCCCGGAAATAGTCAGGCAATCGTTTTTCTCAATGTGTCCGGAAGACCAGGTACGGATTGCCTCGCCGGCCAGTACTACAGGCAGACCAATACATATCGACCGGAGGGTAGGCCTGGCAGCTAAAAAAAGGGTAAAACCTATCAGCGTACTGGTTAAGATCCGGTTATGACTTACTAAATTTCTAAGCCAGGTTATTATATTATTTCTCCACCTTAATGGCCTCATCTATCAACATAACGGGTATATCATCCTTTATAGGATAGACGAGTCTGCAGGCGTCACAGACCAACCCATCACCCTTATCATTAAGATGTATATCCCCCTTACACTTAGGACAAGCAAGTATATCGAGCAGCTCTTTATTTATACCCATAATTATACCTCCTCTGTATTACATTAATCCCCATCAGACCGCCTCAAGCCTCCTTATGCGATCCTCCAGGCTGTTATATCTCTCCTCTAATATCCTAATGCGCCTATCAAGTTCAGCATAAGAGAATTTGATTGCAGACAGGATCTCCTTATGTGCCGCCTCATTCTCCTCTCTTAACCTTTCTATATTATTGTCAAGAAGATGGTGCCCTTCAGCTATCATCCTTATATCAGACCTCAATCCTTCACTCACTACATCAAAATGCCGCCTTGTTTCTTCTGATTTCTCATTTATGTAGCCTCTAAGATCTGCAAGTTTACTATCGAGATAATCTTTAAACTCCTTATCCATCTTCTTCCCTCCCTGCACCGATTGATCCAACATTACTCTTGCTCAAGAAACTCAATACCTCCTCCAACACCATCTCAACGCTAACCGCCTCCATGCAGAGATGGCTCGGCATGCCACATCTCTTCTTAAAACAGGGACTGCACTTGGCAGAGCCCCGGACGACCCTGTGTATTTCTCCATAGGGCCCTGTCCTCTTCGGGTCTGTTGGTCCGAAGATGGCAACAACAGGGGTTCCCAATGCTGCCGCTATATGCATCGGCCCTGAATCATTGGTAACAAGCAAATCAACCTCCTTCAAGAGGGCCGCAAGCTGTGTTAAGCTAGTCTTTCCCCTCATGTCTATTAAAGGGGCTCGCGTCGCCTCAATCTCAGGGGAGCGACCATCCCCCTCCACCGGCAGAGCCGGATGGAGCCTCCCCCTCCCTACGCTCGACTTCGCTCGCTGTTCTATCTCAGGGGAGCGACCATCCCCCTCTCGCTCACGTTGTTCGCTATGTAGATACCCCAAAGGGGCTCGCGTCGCCTCATCTCCGTCTAAATTGTCTTTATTGTCGCCAATTAAAACGATCCTTGCGCCAAGCTTATCAGTCAGCAGGTCTGCAAGCAGTTCAAAGCGCTCCTGATGCCAGACCTTTGTCTTCCATCTCGCCTGCGGGTTTATCGCTATAAGGGGCGAATTTACAGAATTATTTATAGCCAGCATCTCCCTGACATAGCCGGTATCAGCCTGATCAATCTTTATGTAGAAATCAGATGGAGATGGGGCAAACCCTTCTATCCCGACAGAGAGCATATAGCGGTCAACAGCATGCATATCTAACAAAGGGATCCTGACCCTCTCGGTATAAAATATCTTGGCCCCCTCCCTGGCGCTATCATAGCCGATCCTTATCGATGCGCCGGATAGAAAACTGATCACTGAGCTGCGCAGAAGTCCCTGGAGATCCAGGACCAGGTCAAACCTCCTCTTCCTGACTGATCCGATTATCTGCGGCATCCCCTTCAGGGTAAAGGGGAAAGAGAGGATCTCGTCCAGATAAGGATTCCCTGCCAGGATACCGGCCCACTCCTCCTTCACAAGCCATGATATAAATGCCTTCGGAAAGAGCTGCCTGACCGCCTTTAGAGTAGGAAGTGAATGGACTATATCTCCCAGGGAACTCGGTTTTATGATCAGTATTTTTTTATGTCTTCTTTTATCCATTTGACTGCACTTAAGAGGTCTTCTGTAACTAAATCAGGCACGACCTCTTTCTTGTTATTTGCTTCGATCACCCCTGACCCATAACCTGTCCTGACGAGTATCCCTTTTGCCCCTACATTCTGGGCAAGGATAAGGTCACTTATCTTATCACCTACTACATAGGATGAGCAAAGATCGATATCAAGCTCTGACGCGGCCTTCTTCAGGAGACCAGGCATCGGCTTCCTGCAATCACAGCCGTCATCCGGGTGGTGGGGACAATAGTAGATGGCATCAATATATGCCCCCTCTTCCATAAGGATCTCTTTTAGTCTTCTATGAACCTCCCTTAAAGACTCCTCCTTGAAATAGGACCTCCCTATGCCGGACTGATTTGTAACAACCACCGCATTAAGCCCCATGCCATTTATAATTTTAATAGCCTCAGCCGACCCTGGTATAAGTTCTATCATGTCAGGCCTGTCTATATATCCTGACTCTTTATTGATTGTGCCATCCCTGTCTATGAAGACAGCGATTCTTCCCATGCCCTTTTATCCTTTTTTCTTTTGATCTGTCTTTCTGCGGCGTCAATGACCTCATCAGCAGTAATCGATTCCATGCACTCATGGTCAGCAGGACATTCCCTTAAGAGGCATGGGGAACAGCGGACATCCTTTCTTAAAATTATATGGCCATCCCCGAAGGGTGAAGTAGTCTTATGATCTGTTGGGCCAAATATCGCTACTATGGGTACGTTAAAAGCGGCTGCTATATGCATCGGCCCTGAATCATTGGTGATAAAGAGGTCGCACCTCCTGATGAGGGCCATCAGCTCCCTTATGGATGTCTCCCCGGTTAGGTCGAGTGGTGCCTCCTTCATCAATCCTGCAATCTTAGCGCCTAGCTCCTTTTCGCCGGGACCCCCAAAGATAATGACCCTCGCGTTATGCTGCTCAATTAAGATATCAGAAAGCATGGCAAACCTCTCAATAGGCCATCTCTTTGCAGGGCCATAAGTTGATCCGGGATTTATGCCTATAACAGGCCTCCCGATACAACCGGATCTATTTAATAATTCCTCTGCCCAGGCCTCTTCTTCCCCTGTTATCCTTAACAGGGGCTCACTCTTATATTCCCTTGAACTGATCGACCTGACAAGATTAAGATAATAATAAACCTGATGGAGACCGAGGGTCTCCTTTGTGCAGGGGACAGGAAGGTTTAAGAGGGAACCCCTCCCATCTGTATTATAACCACATCTGATCGGTATCGCTGAAAGGAAGGTGATCAGGGCGGCCTCAAAGGCGTTCTGGAGAAGGATGGCCATATCAAAGGACCCATTCTTGATCTCCTCAACTAACTTAATCCTCCCCAGGGGTCCCTGGTGGCGACCATGGATTTCATAGACCATTATTCTGTCAATGCCGGGATCTTTGCCGAGCAGCTCGGCAACCGGCCTTTTTGCAAGGAGGTGTATTGTCGCACCAGGAAATTCCTTCCTTATGGCCGAGAGTGCCGGGGTAGTAAGGACCGCATCCCCTATCCAGTTTACACCCCTTACGAGGATCTTTCTGATCTGATCAGGATTAATAGTAATCATATCCGCAAAAAAATCAAAGTTCAAATGTCAAAGCTCAAAGTTCAAAAATTTGGCATTTGGATTTTGACATTCGAGTTTGCATTTTAATTTTTCAGGGCCTGGTCTTCCATCTGTCATGCACCCAGAGCCATTGGTCAGGGTGTTTAATTATATATGATTCGACTATCTTAGTAAATCTTTGGGTGTTATTTGTAATATCTTCCGAAATATCTCCGCTCCTGGTTATCTCGACCCCCTTCTCAAAGATAACCCTATGGTATACCGGACCTTCCCTTATGATAAATACCGGAATTACCGGGACCCCGCTCTTTAATGCGATCAATGCCAGGCCCCTGTTTGTGGCTGCCCTCTTTCCGAAGAAGTCTACAAAAACCCCCTCTTCTCTGCTTGTATTCTGATCGATAAGAAATCCTACCAGCTCTCTTTTTCTTAAAAGCCTGAGGGATTCACTTAAGGCATTCTTCTTATAAATAACCTTATTGCCCCCAATGGATCTTAACTCGTTTACCCTTTTGTCAAGGAGCCTATTATCAAGCGGCCGGACCACAACATGGAATGGATAGCCAAGGAGTGATATAGCTATACCCAGGAGCTCCCAATTACCAAAATGCCCGGTGAGCAGGATAACACCCCTCCCTTCTTTATGGGCAGACTCAAAGTTCTCCAGGCCTTCGATAGTAATAAATTCCCTGATATTCTCTTTTGTATATCTTCTGATAGATATAAACTCGCCTGCCGATCTCCCAAGATTCTCAAGGGATCTCCTGGCAATCTGCTTTAACCTATCTAAATCCAGCTCCCCTCCCAGCGCCATATTGAGGTTCTTCAGGGCAATGGCCCTGTGCCTCCGGTCTATTACATAGAGGAGTCCCCCGATTACCTCGCCGGCCTTTGCCGTAAATCTAAGGGGCAAAAGCGAGAGGGCCTTCAGGGAGAGAATAAAAATATAATACTCTATTGATCTGTAGAGCCTATCAAGTGTCGATTCCCCTTTTTTCCCCAAGGATCAACTCCTCCAGTTTGTCCTGATCTTCCAGGATAAGATCAACCCTCAATGCCCAGACGGGAAGATACCCAAAGGGTATCTCAGCAATCTTCACCCCATCTTTTTCCGTTGTCACTATAAGGTCTATCTTGTTTCTGGATGCGAATAATTCAATTTGTTCCAGCTCCCTAATCATATAATTGTGATGGTCAGGAAAGGTCATCTCCCTAACAACCTCTCCGCCCAGCCGGCCTATCATTTGACTAAAGGATTTGGGGTTTCCTATTCCGGAAAACAGGAGCAGCCTCTTTCCCTTTAGATGCCCTATCCCCTCTTCCGCCCCGGATCTTATCTCCTTAAGACCGACCGGCTTAAACCTGGAATAATATACCCTGATTGAATCAGCATATCTCCTGATATTGCTGACCACAGAATCAATGCTGTCTGCCTGATCCGCCCTGGTAAGGATTATCGCATTGCTGCGACTAAGGCCCGAGAAGGGCTCCCTGAGTATCCCCCTCGGGAGCATATAGCCGTTACCTTCCGGATCCGTGGCATCAATAAGAAGCATCTCCATGTCTTTCTTAAGGGAGAGATGCTGGAATCCATCGTCCAGGATTATGGTATCGACCAGGAAGTTGCACAGCGCATACTCACCGGCCAGATGCCTGTCCTTTCCGATAATCACCGGGACGCCTTTCAGCCTTGACGCTATCAGATAAGCCTCATCACCCGCATCAGACGGGGCAAGGAGGAGACCCTCCTTATCTGAAACCAGGCTTATAGTCTCCTTTGATCCGGCCTTGTAACCCCGCGTTATCACGGCAACAGACCTCCCCCTCTTTTTAAGCCTTTCTGCCAGGAAGATAACAAAGGGGGTCTTGCCTGTGCCGCCTACGGTCAGATTCCCGATACTTATAACCTTGCAGTTTAATCTATGGCTCTTAAGCAGCCCTATTCTATAAAAAAACCTTCTTGCCTCAATCAGCGCAAGGAAGATATAGGATGCCAGCGTGAGGGGCAGCAGTAATATGTTAAGTAAGACAGATCCTCTCTTTTTACAAATAACATCCCTGAACAGACTGTGTATGGAGAGATGCATAAGGCCTGCTAGTTAATATACCTCTCGATCAATTTCATGCTCTTCTCTGTGGCACCGGAATTCTCCATTACAAACCTCTTTGCCTCTCTGCCCATCCTCTCAAGGGAATCCCTGTCCGACAAGAGCTTATCTATCTTTATATACAGATCGTCCCGGTCCCGGGCCTGCACTGCCCCGCCCTGCTCCGTGATCAGGGTTGCTATTTCATGGAAATTATCCATATAGGGCCCGAATATCACAGGCCTTCCATGGGCAGCAGGCTCAAGTATATTATGCCCGCCAACAGGGACAAGGCTTCCCCCTACAAAGGCAATCGTTGAAATCTTGTATAGGCCAAAGAGCTCTCCTATTGTATCAAGGATTATAATAGTGCCGCCCTTTGCCTCAACCATGGGATTGCTTCCGCGCCCTCCGGGTTTACTCCTCCTA
>JACRHA010000070.1 GCA_016234185.1 Nitrospirota bacterium | reverse complement strand
CCTCCTGAATATTATAAAGACCCTTTCCAGTGTTATAGACGCAAAGAGTCCGTGGACGATGGGGCACTCTGAAAGGGTTACGAACTACGCTGTTTCGATCGGGAAGGGGATGGGGTTTGATGACAGGACCATTGATAACCTGAGGATAGCGGGATTACTGCATGATATAGGAAAGATAGGGACATACGATGTCATTCTCGATAAACCGGGCAGGCTCAATGAGGATGAACTGAAGATTGTGAGGGAACATCCTGGCAGAGGCGCGGAGTTCCTAGGGCCGATAAAGCAGTTCAGGGAGATTGCGAGGTGGGTTAAATATCATCATGAGTGGTATGACGGGAGCGGTTATCCGGATGGCCTGAAGGGTGAAGAGATTCCCCTTCAGGCGAGGGTGCTTGCTGTGGCGGACACCTTTGACTCTATGACCGCAGAGAGGCCTTACAGGCCGACGCCGGGATGGGAGAGGGCGCTCGACGAGCTGAAAAAGTATGCGGGTAGTCAGTTTGATCCTGTTGTAGTAGAGATGTTTTTGAAGGTAGTAAGGCGGGACAAGACAGATGGCCTTTAATATCCGTGCAAAACTCCTCATCGCCTTCTTTATAATGCTCATCCCATTTTTTGTCTTTGCATATCTGACCGACCTTACCTATAGGACTATACATAAAAATGTCCTCAGGATGGATGCCCTGCACAGAGAGCTTGATACTTACTCAAAGATGCAGCTTGCTATTGATATGCTCCTGATGCCGCCAAACGATTATTTAATAACTGGTGATATAGGAGAGAAGGAGAATTTTATCCGTCTTGCCGGAGAGCTTGAAGCCCTTGTTGATAGCTTCTCAATGGAGATAGAAGAGAGGCAGAGTCACAGGATACCGGTAAATCTGTTCGAGAAGTTTTTAGGGTCTGAGCCAGAGGAGTTTCACAAAGATGAAATAGGGTTTTTAAAAGAGCTAAAAAAAGATGTTAATGAGATAAAGTGGAGCGGCATAAAGATATTCAGTGTCGAAAAGCCTGTCGGTTCAAAGGCCGACGGAGTGATAATGGAGGAGCTGGATGCAGTGGCCCATAGACTTATAACAATTACGATTGCAAGACATATGGCAACAGACAGGTCAGAGTTTGCCAACGCTAAAGAAGTTTCTGCACGGATATGGATGATGGCATCTGCAATACTTACAACAGCATTCATTGTGGCCGCTGCAGCAGGCTCTGTCTTTGCCGTCTATTATTCAAGGCTCTTTGTAAGACCTATAAAGACGCTGCATAACGGGACAGAGAGGCTTGCCGCAGGTGAGCTTGACCACCGCCTCAACATCCGCACAGGGGATGAGCCAGGAGATGAGCCAGGAGATGAAATCGAACAGCTTGGAAGGGCGTTTAATATAATGGGGGAGAAGTTAAAGGAGTCCTATTCCGGACTTGAAGAAAAAGTAAGGGAGAGGACGAGGGATCTCCAGCAGAGGCTTGATGAGCTTGAACGTTTCAGGGAGGCAACCGTGCACCGTGAATTCAGGATAAAGGAGCTGAGGGATAAGATCGCTGAGTTGGAGAAGGAGCTGGAGGAGACAAGGAAGATGTGAGGGGATATTGACATTAAAGTGACTTTGTAATATAGCTAATACAAACATGCTTGACGACAAAGACATACTTATAGTTGACGATGAGCCGCTGATAAGGGATATACTTGTCCGGAAGCTGAGTAATTCAGGATACAGGCCGGTGGCTGTAGAGAATGCCTTTGAGGCGCTGGACAAGATGAGGGCTACCCCGTTTCCTGTGGTCTTGAGCGATATAATGATGCCGGGGATTGACGGGATTGAGCTCCTGAAGAAGTTAAGGGCCTGTTATCCGGACACCGCAGTTGTGATGATTACGGCGGTGTCAAATGTCAGTGCGGCTGTCGAGGCATTGAGAGAGGGGGCATATGACTATCTGATAAAACCCTTTAACCTGGAAGAGGTGGCTTTCAGTGTACGAAACACACTGGAGAAAAGGAGACTCCTCCTTGAAAACAGGGACTATCAGGAGAACCTGGAGGAGGTAGTGCAGGTGCAGACAGCAAAGATACGGGATCTTCTGACAGCAGAACAGCATAAGACCCTTGAATTAAATAAGGCATTGGATGAGATACAGGTTACATATAACTCGACCCTTGAGGCGCTCTCGACCGCCCTTGATTACAGGGATAACGAGACAGAGGGACATTCGCAGCGTGTGGTGAGATACAGCCTTGAGATCGGGAAGATGCTGGGGCTGACGGACAGCGAGATTGAGACCCTTGTCCGTGGGACCCTGCTTCATGATATAGGGAAGATAGGGGTGCCTGATTCCATACTGAGAAAGCCCGCGAAACTGACAGAGGAGGAATGGGTGGAGATGCGGAAGCATGTAGAGTATGGTTACAGGATGCTGAAGGACATACCCTTTCTAAAGGAGGCGTCTTTAGTCGTGCTGCATCACCAGGAGAGGTATGACGGCGCCGGTTATCCCCAGGGTCTTAAGGGTAATGATATCGTTATAGGCGCGAGGATATTTGCCGTTGTTGATACTTATGATTCAATGACCTCAGACAGGCCTTACAGAAAGGCCCTTACTGACACTGTTGCAAGAGAAGAGATTAGCAGATGCCGCAGCAGTCAGTTTGACCCCGCTGTGGTTGATACATTCTTTAAAATTCCCAAAGAGGAGTGGCTCAATATCAAAGAAGAAGTGGATAACCAGTTTAATAGAGTGCGGAGTGCGGAGTGCGGAGTGCGGAATTATTAATTACTCCGCATTCCACATTCCGTACTCTATTATGAGGTTAGTATATCATACTCCTCTATGTGCAGGTTTGCGTCCCTCTTTATTACAATCCGTTTTTGATATTCCTTTTCCAGTTCCTCCATTATCTGCCTTTCTTCATCGAAGATAATATCTGCAACATTCTGGTTTGCCGTGACCACTATCTTTTTATCCTTTGTAGTCCTCGCCGTCTTTCTGATCTCCCTGAATATCTCATGACATATCGTTGT
>JACRHA010000068.1 GCA_016234185.1 Nitrospirota bacterium | reverse complement strand
GAATACCAACATCTATGTGCTCTGAAGATGGAGAGCGAGAAACAGAAATCTATCATCCATCAGATCCTGGTGAAAAAGGGGGTAGAACACTACATGACTGATAACTGTCCTTTTGCAGCCACCGGCGATTGGTCGGATTGCACCTATAATTATGACTTAATTTAAAAGGTCTTATTAATAGTATCTCCGACCCGGTAATGGTAATCGATCTAAACTATCAGATCTTAATTGCCAACAATGCTGTTCAGAGGACACGTGAAGGGAGAGACCCTGTTACTATATTATCTAACCGCCTCTTATCCTTTGGGCCCGAAGCACACCCTCTACCTTTTCGATATTCTTTAAGACTTTTTCAAGGTGTTTTGTATTTGTTATTTCGACCACAAAATTCAGTACGGCCTTTTTCTCTTCAGTGGTCTTGATCTCGGCATGGCTGATATTGGCCTCTGCCGAGGTAATAGAGGCAGAGACATTAGCAAGAAGACCCGGCTTATCGACCGTCAAGACCGAGATCTTTACAGGGTGGGTCCCTGCCCCCTTTACATCCCAGCCGACATCGACCAGCCTCTCTTTATCATAATCAAGCTCATCTATGTTAGGGCAATCTACAGTATGGATGGAGAGGCCCCGCCCCCTGGTTATGAAACCTATGATCTTATCGCCAGGCACAGGATTGCAGCATTTCGAAAGGTGTATAAGGATATCATTTAGGCCATTCACCTTTACACCTTCAGGCTTTATCCCTATCTTTTTAACGACCTTTTCCTTTAGCCCCTCCTTAAGGGACTCCTCCGGAAGGAGGTGGTTTATTATATGCAGCGGCGAGACCTTTCCATATCCTATATCAGCAAGGAGGTCCTCGATGTTTCCAAAGCCCATCTCCCTGGCCACAGCCAGAAGCTTCTCAGATTTGAATGTCTCTGTTGTACTCAGATTGTGTCTCCTGATTTCCCTCTCAAGGGCCTTCCTCCCGATATCAAGGCTCCTCTTCGTCTCCTCAATCTTGATCCAATGTTTTATCCTTGCCTTTGCCTTTGCTGTCTTGACAAACTTTAACCAGTCCCTGCTCGGGACATGCGTTGGTGATGTGATGATCTCAACCACATCCCCGCTGCTTAACTGATATTTAAGGGGAACGATCTTTCCGTTTACCTTGGCCCCGACACAACGGTTTCCTACCTCGGTATGAATGCTATATGCAAAATCTACAGGAGTTGAATCCTTTATCAACTCCTTGACATCCCCTTTTGGGGTAAAGATGTAGACAACGTCCTGGTAGAGGTCCATTTTTATGGAATCCATAAACTGCCTGTTGTCGGCCATCTCCTTTTGCCACTCCATCAGCTGCCTCAGCCACCCGAATATCTTATTGTCCTTCTCATCGATCTGGCCCTTCTCCTTGTACTTCCAGTGTGCGGCAATACCCTCTTTGGCAATCTTATGCATCTCCTGTGTCCTGATCTGAAATTCCACATGTTCGCCATCAGGCCCGCTAACCGTTGTATGGAGGGATTGATAGAGATTGGGTTTAGGTACTCCGATATAGTCCTTAAATCTGCCGGGCACGGGCCTCCATAATGAATGGATCATCCCGAGTATCGCATAGCAGGACATCTTTGTATCAGTAATGATTCTAATGGCTGTCAGGTCGTATACCTCCTCAAATGAGATACCCTGCCGTTCCATCTTCTGGTAGATACTATAGGCATGTTTATTCCTCCCGACTACCTCGCCGTTAAAACCGTATTCAAGTAAATTCTTCTTCACTATGGAGATTACGTCGTTTATGTATTTCTCCCTCTCCTCGCCCCTCTTTGCGATCTTTTTGGTGATATTCATATAGATGTCGGGCTTAAGGTATCTGAGGCATAGGTCTTCAAGTTCGAACTTTACCCATCCGATACCCAGTCGGTTTGCCAGCGGCGCATAGATGTCCAGGGTCTCCTGAGCTATCCTTTTCTGTTTTGGTTCAGGCAGATGCTCAAGTGTCCTCATGTTATGGAGTCGGTCTGCCAACTTTATCAGTATGACCCTGATATCCTCTGCCATTGAGAGTATCATCTTCCTGAAGTTCTCTGCCTGCTTCTCCTCATGGGTCTTAAACTCTATCTTCCCTATCTTTGTTACGCCCTCCACGACGCCGGCGATATTTTCTCCAAACCGCCTACCTATCTCTTCTGTGGTGTGCCTTGTATCCTCAACGGTATCGTGGAGGAGACCTGCTGCAATTGAAGGGACATCAAGTTTCAGGTCGGCCAGAATCTCAGCGACCTCAAGGGGATGCCAAAGAAAGGGGTCTCCTGATTGGCGGATCTGTCCTTCATGGGCTGCGGCAGCAAACTCATAGGCCTCCCTGATAAGAGAAACCTCTGCCTGAGGGTTATACCCCAGCACCTTAGCTATCAGTCTATCCGGTGAAAGTGTCATCAGCTTATCTGCCATCTATCTAAAGGGGCTAGCGTCGCCCCCTCCACCGGCAAAGCCGGATGGAGCCTCCCCCTCAACGCTCGCCTTGCTCGCTGGGTAAATCTTAAAGGGGCTCACGTCGCCCCCTCCCTCCGTCAGAGGCCATCCTGATATCCCTTATCCTCATCTGTATCCTCTCCTCTCCACGCCAGGTATCAAGCCGTGGCGTGAAGGCTATATCCACATCCGATTCTTGCCTGGCCTGGATGCGGGAGGTAAGCTGGGGATAGAAAGACCCCATGTCAAAACCTATGGCGTCCAGGTGATGGGAACCGGATTTGATGGTCAGTTTCAGGTGATTGTTGCCGACCAGACGGGGTGATACAGGCTCAACATGCATGGCTGCCAGCACAGGTTCCGGATTTGCGGGGCCGAAGGGGGACAGCCTGTCAAGATCTTTTATCAGACCGAAGGTAACATCTGCCAGCCTTACTTCGGCATCAAGCCTGATGGCAGGAAGGAAATCTGATTCACCAAGGGACTCTGAAACAACCTCATCAAAGCGCCTTGAGAATGCATCGAACCTTTCCTGCCTTAAAGTTAATCCAGCTGCAAACTTGTGCCCCCCAAACCCCTCCAGGTAATCAGAACACTGCTCAATGGCCTTGTATAGGTGAAGCGGAGGAATGCTCCTCGCAGACCCTTTTCCTGTCCCATCATCCTTTAACGATATCAGGATGGTCGGGAGGTAGAACCGCTCAGCTATCCTTGATGCGACGATCCCTATTACACCCTGATGCCATTTTGGTGATGCAAGGACTATAGTGCTGGCCTGATTCAGGTCGACCTCGTTCCTAATCCTGATCAGGACATCATTTAAGATCCCTTCCTCTATCTTCTGTCTTTCGCGGTTTTTGGCATCCAGATGTCTTGCAGATTCGATAGCCTCTTTCATGGACCTTGTTGTGAGAAGCACAATGCCGGTCTCTCCTCCTGCGAGCCTGCCTGCGGCATTTATCCTTGGAGCGAGTTGGAAACCGACTGTGCCGACACCGACCTCTCCATCTATTCCGGCCACCTCTTTTAGTGCCCTTACCCCGACCCTTGCCCCGGATGAGAGGGCCTTTAGTCCTTCTCTTACAAAAAACCTGTTTTCCTCAAGCATAGGTGAGACATCGGCGATCGTCCCCAGGGCAACAAGATCAAGATACTTAGAAATGTCAAAATCCAAATTGCAAAGGCCAAACACTTTGGACTTTGAACTTTGTTCTTTGAGCTTCATCATGATGGCATCAATAAACTTAAAGGCAACACCGACCCCTGCAAGGCCCTTGAAGCTATATGTAGAATCCCTCCTGTTTGGGTTGATTATCCCGTAGGCCTTAGGCAGTTCTTCCGGTGCCTCGTGGTGGTCCGTCACTATCACGTCAATACCCAGTGAGGCGGCAACCTCTATCTCCCTGTGGGATGTTGTCCCGAGATCCGCTGTAATTATCAGCGATACCCCCATCTCCTTTATCTTCATTATAGAGGATTCGTTCATTCCGTATCCCTCTGTCATTCGATATGGCAGATAGTGCAGGACATCCATCCCCATGTCTCTGAAAAAAAGGAGATAGAGTGATACGGCGGTAATACCGTCTACATCATAATCCCCGTAAATTATAATCCTCTCACCTGTTATTATGGAACGGACAACCCTATCTGCGCACCTATCCATATCATTCATGATGAATGGATCAAGGAGGTGTGTTGAGGATATTGACAGAAATCTCTTTGCATCCTCCTTTTCCGTTATCCCGCGGTTTAATAAGACCCTGGCTACAACAGGACTTATTGCGAGATCCCGGCTCATCTCATCCACCATGATCCCGTCAACGTCTTTTCTTATCCACCTCTTTTCTTTCAATCTGTCTTCCTGTTCTTCAAATAATGCATAAACCGTTTGTGTTTCTTCTGGTCAAGCACCTTAAAGGCGATGCCTGCAAAAAAGTAGTTCCCAAGCACCTTTATCCAGAGGACCTTTCCGTCTATCTCCTCCATTACCCTCTTTTCTTCATTCCCCTTGTCTCCCTGGTCAAAGTAGGTAAGTTTAATTGCGACGTCGCTTCCGGAAGCTATATATTTTTCCATGTAGAGCCCGAGACCTGTTTCGCTGGCATTTGCCACAAAGGCATTTGTTGTAATCTTGTCAGTCAATGATTTTATTTCTGCCAAAGAAACAAGGCCGAACCTCCCTGATATTCGTCTCTCCTTCATATCCTCCCCTTATACCAATTTGCCTTCATTCGGCTCCTCTACCATAGGGGCTTGCGTCGCCCCCTCCACCGGCAAAGCCGGATGGAGCCTCCCCCTCAACGCTCGCTTTGCTCGCTGGGTAGATGCCCACGGGCAACGCAAGCCAGAGTACAATGGACTCTGCCCGTGTGTACCTATATACAAACCGTACGCCTGCGTCGCCTTCTCCTCGCCGCCTTGGTATCCTGTTGAATGCGAATTGGTATTACTTTAGGCCCTCCAATTCCTTTTTTGCCTCTCTGTTTTCAGGATCCCAGACCAATGCCTCCTCAAATGTCTTGATTGCCCTCTGCTTCATACCCCCTTTTTTGTAGATTAACCCGAGACCGATATAGTTTTCAGGATTGGATGGTGCAAGTTCGATAGCCTTTATAAAGCCATTCTCCGCATCCTTTGTCCTTCCGGGAATACGACTTAAGATCTGCCCCAGTAATGTATAATATACTGGTCTGGTAGGTTCAATCCTAATGGCCCATTCAATAGAATTAACGGCCTCCCTCAGATCTCCTTTATTAAATGCATCTAAAGCCCTCTGGTACTGGGATTGTGCCCTTACATCGGTCTTCTCTTCTTTGGGTTTTCTCCTTTCATGTTTGCTGATTACCGAATAGAGGTCATATTCCTGCTTTTTCTGGTCTACAGAGAGGACGTCATAGGACTCTGTTATCTTCCTGAATATGGCCTCAAGCATCCCCTTCATCTCGTCCATCCCCTCCTGATAGTGTATGTCCGGATGATATTCTTTTGCAAGCCTGAAATAGGCCTTTTTCACCTCATCTCCTGAGGCGCCCTTCTTAAGGCCGAGGATCTGATAGTGATCCATCCCGGCCATGGCATTATGGACATCGATAATCTTCTGTCTTCTGAGTTGCCTATTACAGGGGCTTGCGTCGCCCCCTCCACCGGCAAAGCCGGATGGAGCCTCCCCCTCAACGCTCGCATCCGCTCGCTGTTTAAAAGATTCAGAATCCAGACTTTCCTCCTGACTCCTGACCCCTGACTCCTGACCCCTGCTTTCATTTCCAGGGGCTTGCGTCGCCCCCTCCGAAGGCCAAGCCTTCGTAGTCTCCCCCTCAACGCTCGCTTTGCTCGCTGGGTATCTACCTTTGTCCTCAGTCTTCCCCGAAACATCCGCCTCAGTGTAGACCTCTTCCTTGATTTTAGTCCCTTCCGCTTTTACGGCTTCAACCATCCTGAGCCTGAACAGGAAGTAGACCATCTTGAGGGTCTCGAAGGCCTTTAATCCAGACTCCCTGAATATATCCCTTATGCTCTTTTCTCCATTGATCTTTGTAATGATCTCCCTTTCCCTATCCTCAAGATCAATATCCTGAAAGAGG
>JACRHA010000074.1 GCA_016234185.1 Nitrospirota bacterium | reverse complement strand
CCTACTGTCTGAATTGCAGTAAAAAGATTGAATTTAATTGAACATTCAGTCTATATTTTTTACCATAAATGGACTGGAGGTGATGACTATGAAAATCAAAGAAGACATTAAACCTATTTCTTACTTGAAGTCCCGGTCTGCTGATTTAATATCCCAAATCAATGAAACTCATAGACCGGTGATAATTACTCAGAATGGTGAACCACGTGCAGTTATACAGGACGCAGACTCCTATGAGAAAACTATCAATTCTCTGAACTTGATGAGGATATTGGCTCATGGGGAACAAGCCATCCCAAAAGGCAATACCATAAAACAAGAAGATCTTTTCAGGCAAATTGATGACAGTTTAATGAAAAGAAAGACACGCAAATAGAGCATGAAAAGATTCGGGGTTGAATGGACTCAACCAGCGAGTAAAGATTTAGGAAACATTATTGACTATATATCCCAGGATAATGTTGATACCGCTATTGTCATTTTCGAGAAAATTAAGTCAAGATGTAACACATTGAATCAATGCCCCGATAGAGGCAGAGTTGTTCCAGAACTAAAAGCATACGGCATATTGAGTTATGGGGGTCGTCTTGGGGTCAGGTCTTGCAATATAACATTAATTCCATTATAGCCTACACATGGCAAGGCCATTGAGGATCGAATATGCGGGGGCTGTCTATCATTTGACCTCTAGGGGCAACGCCCGCAAGAAGATCTTTGCCGATAACCAGGACAGACAGATCTTTGATTACCGCGCTTAAGCGCGGTTGTGAAGCGCTATAACTGGTTGTGCCATGCCTATTGCCTCAAAGCTCAAAGTTCAAATGTCAAAGCTCACCGAAACAGTCAGATGTAGAGATTTACGATCAATTTCCTTGAGACTTTTGGTTTTTTTCCCTATACTATATAAAAATGGAAAAATTATGAATCTACGTGTCAAAGAGAGTCGAGTAATTAATGAGTTCAAGAAAAAGATCGAGGAAACCTTCCTGGATGAACTGGTCGGTTTGACCCTCTTCGGCTCAAGAGCCCGCGGAGAGGCTACGAAGGAATCCGACATGGATCTGCTGGTTGTCATTCGATCCGACGATTGGAGATTAGGCGATCGTATTCGTGAGGTCGGCTATGCCCTGGAGCTGAAACATGGGATTATCCTGTCCATTCAGGTACTCAGTCAGCGTCACATAGAACAGCTCAAGGGGATCCGGTCACAGTTCCTGGAGGAGATAGAAAGAGAGGGAATAGTGGTGGTATGAGCGCCGCCTCTCATGACAAGGAAATCGGGGCGGAATTTCGGAGGGCAGAGAAATCGCTTCGTGCCGCCCAACTCCTTTTTACAGATGGCCTGCTTGAAGATACCCTATCTCGCACCTATTATGCCATTCTCCATGCGGCCCGGGCCGTACTCCTTGCGGAGGGTATTCGAGTCAAATCCCATAAAGCAGTACGCCGTCTCTTCGGTAAATATCTCATCAAGACCGGGAAGCTTGATTCGCTATACGCCACCATCCTGGCAGAAGAACAGGACGACAGGTATTTGGCTGACTATGACGTAATTTTTCTTCCAGAGAAGGAACGTGTCGAGAAGCGCCTCAAAGACGCAGAGATGTTTCTGAAGGCTATGAAGGATTACCTCAAGGGCGCTTCTGGGCTCATTTCACCTCCATTATAAGCCCTGGGACTTTTAGATCGCAGTGCGTTTACTTATGAAGACATTTATAAAAATCCTCCTTACCTCCCTCTCCGATCCGAAAGGGAGATATTCCCCTTTTTGAAAAAGAGGGGTGAGAGCTTGCCCCTGCATGTATTAAGCAGGGGGGAGATTTTCTAAAAGAAGGTCCGTTTACTTATGAACTCATAATGTGCCAAAATATAAACAAATCAAGGAGGTGCGAATAATGTTAGGGATACATAAAAAAATAATTCTTGATGAGCAACAGAAACCATTCGCCGTTCAAATACCAATTGATGAATTTGAGCGATTGGAAGAGATTATAGAAAATTATGGATTATCAAAATTGATTGATGAGGGTAGTGATGATGAGAGGCTCTCAGCGGAAGATGCGAAAAAATACTATCAATGAACTACCCCGCCGCAAGCAGCGGGGTATCAAAATCTTTCACAAAAGAAGTAAACGCCCCAAGGGGCGGGGAATATCACCCGGAGCGATATTAAAAAAGTAATGTGGAAAGTTGAGTATACCAAACGTTTTCTAAAAGAACTGGCAGATCTGCCGAAAGAAATTCAAAGTTTGGGTATAGCTTAAAGGAGATTGCGGATTATCTTGATTTACACTATACTACGATGAGTAAGGTTATTAGTGCGATGGAGCATAAAAGGTGATAATTCAAGACCTGACCCTATGTTATGCTATGTTATGTTCACGTCGTTGCGACGTGACGTCGGCTAACAACCGGTTGCAGCGGACGGCGCTACGCTCCGCCGCTGAACCGGAGCGTTCTCCCTTCGCTCCGCTCAGGGAGAACGCGGGCTGAAATACGGTCAGCTGCAAGCGAATGAACAGCGCGGCCCTGAGGAGGCGATCGACATGAACAGTCAGGATTCGGCAACCGAGGGCCATCTCAACGACCGCCGTCCTGGGGCCGCTCCGCTTGTATTGCTATTCATAGTCTTGATCTCTGCTCTTTCAGCCGGAGCGCCAGCCTGGTCCGCCGACAGCGGGGCTGGAAAACCCGCTGTGTCGTCTTGCGTCGGGACTCTTGTACATGGAAAGGTTGTCAATGCACAGACTTGGGGTCAGGTCTTGCAATATAATATTAGTTCTGTCATAGTCTACGCATGGCAAGGCCATTGAGGATCGAATATGCGGGGGCCGTCTATCACATGACCTCCAGGGGCAGCGCCCGCAAGAAGATTTTTGCCGATAACCAGGACAGAGAGATCTTTATTGCCGCTCTTAAGCGCGGTCGTGAAGCGCTATAACTGGTTATGCCATGCCTATTTCCTCATGGACAATCATTACCACCTCATGATAGAAACGCCCGATGCCAATTTATCCAATGGCATGATAGTGCCAAACGGTATCTAGTGGAACACTTCGGGACGTTGTTTCTATAATTATGCTTTACGCAGACCTTCCACTTGCGACATAAATGAGAATATTGCATAATAAATCCAGGCGGGAAGCACGCAGTGCCTCTCAGCAATTAAACGAATTTACAGCAACGATGAGGAGCAACAAAATCGATGCCGACAATATCGATGTTCTATGGAATACTTGTTTCCATTTTCTATGGAGACACCGAACAACACCATACGCCGCACATTCATGTGCGGTACCAAGGTAAAAAGGCTTCGATAGCGATTGACGACGGACGACTTCTTGCCGGTGATTTTCCGGCTCGCCAATTTCGGATGGTGCAGGTCTGGATTGACATTCACAGGGATGAACTCATGGCAGACTGGGAACTCGCTGTTGCCGGTGATGAACCTTTTCGTATCGCGCCGCTTCAGTAAGGAGGAAATAATGGGAATACTAATTGATGTCATCAGCGTAAAAACTCGGGACGACTATACCTTAGAGCTCATTTTTGAAAATGGGGAGAAACGAATTTTTGACATGAAACCCTTTTTCGATAAGAAGCCTTTTGTCAAACTCCTCAATTCTCCCCTATTTTTCAATGCGTCTGTCCAATATGGTACTGTGGTTTGGCCAGGAAATATCGATATTGCACCTGAGACACTCTGGACCCAATCCGTGCAGGCCTAACAATAGTGCGCTTCTAACCAGTCATTCAAGAGGGATTCGGTGAAAAGACCGCCGGGCAAGTCATGGGGTCAAGGTCATGGGGTCACCCATTTAGTGATTTACACATTATAAATATGTAGGCCTGATTGAGTTAATAGCATGAGAAGGCAAGTTTTGCCTTGACATCCCCACCAATCTGTAATACCTTTTTTATATGCGGCAACTTTATTTTTTGATCCGCGGAAAATAGTAAGGAGGTGCTAATTATGAAGGGTATGCTTAAAAAGCAAATAAATGAGATGACAGAAGATGAGCTCAAAGAAGTACTCCGGAGGGACTATTTAAGAAGACTTACCCGTTACAGGATGACAGATGATTTATACAGAAAAAAATATGGCATGGACTTTAAAGGCTTCCAGAGGGAAAATGTTGTAGAGAAACAGGACTATACCTTTGAGGTCGAATCTGATGCCCAGGAATGGGAACTTGCCATTGACGGAATAAAGACAGTCGAAAAGAAGCTAAAGGAACTTTCTATTGGAAATTAGCGGGATTATTGAAGAAGCCAAAGATGTCGCAGGCAAATACAATCTGGAGCTTGTAGAAATAGATAGGACCGATAATATTATCAGTCTCAAACTGCTAATAGACCATGAACTTTTCATTCAAATTTACGGAAATACCGGAAGGAACAAGCTCAATCTTGCCCTTGTATTTAAAAATAAAAGGTTATACGGGTATGATTTTGAAGGAGGTAAATACCACTGCCATCCTTTTGATGACCCTGATGGACACATATCTGCAGATAGCAGGAGATCAATATCAATACAAGAGTTTGTTCAAGAGTCGATGAGATTTTTGGAGGAAAACAATCTGCTGTGATTAAGATTATGGGTAAGGAATATGGCAATACCATTGAGGATCGAATATGCCGGGGCTGTCTATCACGTGACCTCCAGGGGCAACGCCCTCAAAGAAGATTTTTGCCGATAACCAGGACAGGGAGATCTTTATTGCCGCTCTTAAGCTTGGTCGTGAAGCGCTATAACTGGTTGTACCATGCCTACTGCCTCATGGACAATCACTACCACCTCATGTATTTTTAGATCTGTCCTATTTACATTCCTCATGCGGACGCGGTGAGACTGCGCCGCTGATTTCAGGCGCCTGCAACCTATCTTCCTCTTGCATTCTTCGCCTTTTTTCTGAGAAAATGCCCTGCATGAAGGTAAAATCGCCTTTAACTTAGAGTGGCAGGATCATGTTGTTTGAAACCCCTGATGATACATACAACGCATATATTCGGTTCCTGAAAAAGAAGGAATACAAGAAGGCCTATAGCTGCCTTGAGAAGATGCTTCACCAGTTCCCTGATGATACGGAACTGTTAGGGGAGATTGTAGATCTCTGCGTCTTTTGCTGGAAAAGGCCTGATCTTAGCAGACAATGGCTGATTAGGTTGGCAAAGATCACCTCATCATGGCTTGACTATCTGCTTCTCAGTCAGGTAGAGGCAGACTCAGGGAATATCTCAACTGCAAGGGAGTATCTAAAAAATTCCAGAAAACTCCAGAAGACGCAGCCATGGAACATATCCGAGAAGAAACCACAAAAGATCTTTTCTGAGGTTGAGGAGTTAATAAAGCATAGGGAGTGGAATATTCGCTTCAAAGGATCGGCCCCGGACAATGTGCCAAATGAAAGGCCGCAGGTGGGAAAGTTAAATGATAAGGCAATAAAGCCTGCAAAAGGGCAGAAGGGCAAAGGAATGCCGGCCGGAAAGATTGAAAAAAATAGAAGGCAGTTGTCTGTCAGTCCTCCTGCATTACTCGCACAGGCCCCTGTCCTGATCCCGACATATTCCATTCCGGTAAAGATAGAGCCTTTTAATAAGGAGATATTTTCATCGCTAATTATGGGCGGGAGATCAACATTACAGGAAATCCGTATGCTGATCGATTACACACACCTTGCCATTCAGAGCGGGTTTGATGATCTTCTTTGCCTGAATGCTATAACCGGGATAGAGAAATACTGGTACCAGACAGAGACGGTAAAAAAGGCGCTCAAATATTTTCATGGAAGGGTACTTTTGTGCGACGAGGTCGGACTTGGAAAGACAATAGAGGCAGGGATGCTCATAAAGGAATACCTGATGCGAGGCATGGTCAGGAACATCCTTATACTTACTCCGGCGCCCCTTGTTTCTCAATGGAAGGAAGAGATGCGGACTAAGTTCGGGATCGCATTTCTGACCACTGATGATCAGGAATATCTGAATGACCCCTCAGGGTTCTGGAAGGAGAGGAATATTATTTCTTCAATAAATATTGCAAAGGGGAATAAAAATGCGCCGCTGATATCCGATCAGTTCTATGACCTTGTGGTGGTCGACGAGGCACATCACCTGAAAAACAGGGAGACCCTAGGATGGAAACTTGTTAATCAGATCAAGAAAAGGTTTATCTTCCTCCTTACTGCCACCCCTGTCCAGAACAACCTGATTGAGCTTTTTAATCTTATTACCCTGCTGAAGCCTGGTCAGTTCAAGACCGAAAAGGTCTTTAAGCAGGAATATGTCATGAAAGGAAATCTCAAGGCCCCTGCGAACAAGGAGAGATTGAGGGATCTCCTCAGGGATGTGATGATTAGGAATACAAGGAGCGCCATAGACCTGAAACTTCCCAAGAGGTTTGCCACCACCTTGAGGCTCGAATCGACAGAGGTTGAAAGGATGATTTACAAAATGGTCACAGAACACCTGAGAAAAGGGGATCAAAAGAGACAGATGGTCAATCTCC
Source organism: Nitrospirota bacterium (assembly GCA_016234185.1). Lineage (GTDB taxonomy): Bacteria > Nitrospirota > Nitrospiria > JACRHA01 > JACRHA01 > JACRHA01. Next base: position 3,709 of record JACRHA010000074.1, on the reverse strand, counting down.
TCTTGCGGGAGGCGGGAAGCAGCCCATTTGCCCTAAAGAAAAACCTCCTTAATATGGCTGACAGGGATGGCGTGAAAGAGATCATAGATGCTATCGATAGCCTGAGCGATATATCCAAAGGGAAGGCCCTGATAGATATCCTTATAAAGAATACGGCTGAAAAGAAGGTTGTCTTTACCCAGTTTGTAAAGAGCATGGATTATGTCTCCGACCTCCTTTCCAGACACGACATCCCCTATCTCCTTTTCAAAGGGGATATGTCTCTTAAAGAAAAGGATAAGGCGATAGCTGGATTTAAAGATGATATCCCGGTACTGATCTCTACTGAATCAGGGGGCGAGGGAAGAAACATGCAGTTCTGCAATACCATAATAAACTTTGACCTGCCGTGGAACCCTATGAGGATTGAACAGAGGATAGGAAGGCTTCACAGGATAGGACAGATACGGGATGTATTCATATTTAATCTCTCGGTAAAAGAGACTATTGAGGATTATATCATTGATATACTCGACAATAAGATAAATATGTTTGAGATGGTGATAGGAGAGATTGAGCCGATACTTGGGATTATAGGGGAGGATAAGGATTTTGATGATATAATCTTTGAACTCTGGCTTAACAGCGGCGATGACAATGAGATCAGAGATGGCTTTGAGAAACTGGGTAACGACCTTGCTGATGCCAAAAGAGAATATCTGAAGACAAAAGAGATGGACACCGAGATATTCGGCGAGGAGTACGAGATATGACAGGGACTATCCAGGACTTTCTAAAAAGTATCATGGAGTATAAAGGCTCCCTTGTTGAGCGGATGGAAGACGACTCCCTTGAGGCGATTATCCCTACTGAAGTTTCCGGAATATTAGACATCCCTGAACACGCAAGGTTCTCTTTTTCTTACGATGCAGATCAGAAAGAGGCGATATATGCATCATACGATTCAGAACTTTTTAAATCCATAATCAAGCTTCTTGGCGATAGGGGCAGGTTTTCCTGCGCCGCTATTGAAACGACTGTCCCAAATCCCGAAAAGATTTCAAATATAGTGCAAAATAAGATATCCCTCAATAACGCCATCTTTCGCCTGGACAAAACCGAAATCAGGAGGATGCCCTATCTCCTCATAGGCTTTAAATACACGGCCTTGTCCGATGAAAAACAGGAAGGGATCACGGCCGTCTTGATAAATAAGGAAAACCTTTCCACAAACATGCCCGAGAATGGTCTATATGAGATACTGGAGAGACTCATGGAGTCAGATGAAGAGGCAGGGATTTACCTCCCTGAATCCCCAAAGATATTTCAGGCGGCCTATTCTGCGGCGGCCGAAACGATAAAGAGAAGACTGTCCGATTTTGTAAAAAGCCTTGAGAGAAGGCTTAACCGTGATGTGAGAAGGGTCTATGAGTATTATGAGACGCTTGAAAAGGAGACAATTGCAGCCATAAAGCGGAAGGCCGCCTCTGAAGGACAGGACATGGGCCTGTTAGATAGGCAGATAAAAGAGAGAACGATAAAGGGAGAGGGTCAGAGGGATGGGTGCAGGTGTCAGGAGAAAGGTCTGGATTCTGAATCTTCTAAACAGCGAGCGGATGCGAGCGTAGTAGGGAGGGGGAGGCTCCATCCGGCTATGCCGGTGGAGGGGGATGGTCGCTCCCCTATGATAGACAAGCTCCTTAACAAATTGGATGCAATAGAAGCGGAGCGGAATTGGAAGGCACAGGATCTGATCTCAAAATACTCTTTGAGCCTCAAGATAGAGCCTGTTTCAGCAATAGGCATAGTCACGGATGTCCCCGTTTTCTGGATAAATATAAAGAGACGCCTTTCTTCAAGGGATTTCCCTGTAACATATAACACCATTGTCAGACAATTTGATCCCCTTCCCTGTGAATCGTGCTTTAATCCGCAGCAAGGTTACTTTGTCTGCGATGAAAAGCTTCACATCATCTGCGGGAATTGTTTTAGGGCATGCGCTCGCTGCGGGAAACCCTACTGTCGTACATGTCACAAAGAAACATGTCCGAGATGTAAAAATAACCGATGAGACTAATTTTGGAAGGGTAAAAGAACCGGGAGGCCTACTTCAGCTTCACATGCCTCTGCCTCTTGTAGATCTCCTCTATCTCAGATACCCTTGTGGCATCCTGGGGACCTTTATCTTCCCTTATAAACCCTTGCATCCTCGGAAAACGCAAGGCATAGCCCATACCCTCTTCCATGCCGCATGTATGCATTGGGGATCTCGTTATCTCATCCGCCGCCACTGTTACGACATATTTAGGGAGGACCCAGACATCTGGCTCTATCAATGAATCAACATCATGGGGTTTCCCCGGCACCTTAATGTTATCGAGCATTTCTTTTAAACTTGAGAGCTCCAGCTCAGTAAAACCGGAGCCGATCCTTGTTATGGTCTTGAAGTTATCTGTATTATGGTCATAGACCCCTGCCAGAAGACCCCCTATACCGAACCTTGCCCTTGACCCCTTACCCATGTAATATCCGAGAATACATACATCAATGGTATCGGATAGTTCACCTTTATAGCTCCTCTTTAATTTTATCCAGTTGAAATTTCTCGCCCCTGCCGAGTATGGTGAATCGAGTCTTTTAGCCACTATCCCCTCAAGTCCATCGCCTACCACATCCTCAAAAAACCTCAAGACCTCTCCTGGATCTTCAGTAATAATGGCATTGGAGATCTCCATTATATCCCCCTTTTTAATCAGATCGTTTAATCTATTCCTCCTCTCGATATAGGGCCTGTCTGTATAATCGACCCCATCGGCAAAAAGGAGATCAAAGGCAAAAAATTTCAGGGGGAGATCTCTTACTGCCTCATCTATTCCATGTTTCCTCTTCCTCTGTATTGTCACCTGAAATGGGAGGAGTTCGCCTGATGCCTCATTATATACGATCGCCTCGCCCTCAAATATCCCGTCACTTGAAGAGAAATAGTTTGCCGCTGCATCAACGATCTCCGGGAACATAGGGGTAGTCCGCTCCAGGTTCCTCGAGAATATTTCTATCCTATCTTTAGATTTGTGCACCTGGCATCTGAAACCATCATACTTGGCCTCTATTGAACATCGACCTATCTTTTCTATGATCTCCTCTGCTGAGGAGAGCCTCTCGCACAGCTCCATCCTGATCGGATATCCTACCTTGGCCTTTATCCTCTTTATCCCCTCATCCCCCTCCTCAAACAAGATCCTTCCCACAAGCCCAAGGTCCGAACAGAGGTTATATGCCCGCTCAAGCTGGTCTTTATATTCCCTCCCGAATTTGGCCAGACTCAATGCCTCAAGTACAGTAGCATCGCCAACACCAAGCCTCAGACGGCCTGCAACGAATCTTGCGATATATTTAGCCTCCACCGGGGATACATCAGAGAGGAGATCCCCGATGCTGGTTATCTTTTTCTCAACAGACCCCTCCCCTCCCATCCCGGCCATATCAAAGATAGCAGAGTAGACCTTATCAACAGAAAGACCTTTGCCGGCCCCACCTAAAACAGCCTCTGCTGTTTTTCCCAGGTCGCCAAGCTCCTTGTATCTCTTTCCGATCTCCACAATCTCCTGCCCTGATGCAACGGATATGGCCCTCATCAGGAGCTTCTCCGACATCCCGAGATCAATTCCATGAAATGAGGGGAGGAGCTGTCCCTGGCTCATATATATAATCTTGTCAATCTCAGAGACCT